>CAMCQL010000072.1 GCA_945877005.1 Chryseobacterium gleum | reverse complement strand
ATGAATTAACAAGCGAAAAAATATAATTTTTCATTTTTTTTCACAATGAAACAACTTCGAGTAAAATAATACGTCTTTTAATTACAATAATTTGCACTATTTTTATGGTAATTAATTGTTGTTTTATGAGTATATTCAGTAAACAAAAGGGTAATTTACATTTTAATTTAAATTAACGTGAAAAATTTTTACACATACATTTTTTCTTATTTTCTTATTTTTACGATTTCTTTTTCATACGGTCAGAAACGGGGATGCACTGCACCTCCTGCACCTCAAATTGAAAATGATCAAATTGTACTTTGTGAATCTGAAAAACTTAAATTATCTGATATTGATATTATTGGGGAAAATATAAAGTGGTACTCAACTGAAACCTCTACAATTCCTCTTGATCCTTCTGATTTAGTCAAACCTGGCAAATTTTATGTTTCTCAATCTGTAATAATTGACGCTACTTATTTTTGTGAGAGCGAACAAAGACTAGAGGTAAAAATTGTTGCTTCAAGTATCAAAACTCCAGATATTAAGTTAGAGGAGAATGTTTTTTGTGCAGTAAATAAAAAAGAATTAAAGGATATAATTTTTGATTATCCAAAAGATTTATCATCAGGGAGTAAACTCCTTTTTTTTGACAAAAATGGTAATGCTTTAAACGCTTCTTCAATTCTTCAACAGCAACAAAACTACAGTGTCCAGTATTTTGATGGAACTTGTTTGAGTAATAAGTTAAATTTCAGTATTTTATTAGATGAAGGAGATGTTTTAGAGGCTTTTATTTCGCTTCAAAAATGTGGCATTGAAGGGGCTAGGTTACAAGATATTCCCTTAAACTATTCCAATGTAAATTGGTATGCTAATCAATACGATACTTTAACGATTAATTCTAATCAATTGCTAACTACTTCAAATTATTATTTTTCTACTAGCAATACTCGTGGATGCGAAAGCGTTTCTCGAACTAAAGTTATTGTAAATATAGATTATGGAGTTGCGCCAACTTCTTTAATTCGTTCCCAACAACTATGTGAATCTAAAAGCCTTGTTTTTAGTTCTCTTTCGTTAACACCCTATCAAGTCGGAACTATTTTTTGGTATGAATCTAGTAAAGCTTCTCAAGCATTTACAGACAATGACCCAATTCAGAGCAACAAAACATATTGGGCAAGTTATAAGAAGACTTCATCAAGTGGTTGTGAAAGTGTTGAGCGAATTCCAGTACTTGTTCAAGTTGTAAGTGCGATCGACGTTGTCTTTGATGTTACACCTTTAGTGATTTGTTCAGGCGCAACAATGAGTCCTCTGCCGTTGGTTTCAAAAAATGGAATCAAGGGAAAATGGTCACCAATATTAAATAATCAGCAAACAACAACATATACATTCATGCCAACAGCTGGACAATGCGCTGTAAATAATCAGCTCATTATTACTGTAAATCCTACTCCAAGTAGTGACTTTGTGCTTCCTACTGTTATGCCAATTCAAACTAAGTCATTTCAGTTAATACCAGTTACCAAAACGGGTAAATTCACAGGTAAGGGGGTAACAGGAGACTTTTTTTATCCTCCTAGAGCTGGTTTTGGGTTTCACAAAATCACGTACAATAAAACTTCTTTAGAAGGATGTAAATCGACTTCAACAAAAACCACTTTAGTGTGTGATACAATTGGTTCAACTTATTTCGATACTGTAGAAGTAAAGAAGTATATCTTCGATACTATAGAAATTAAAAAATATATTACAGTGTACGATACCTTAGTAATAAAAAAGATTATCTACGACACTTTACGAGCTTATATCACTTTGTATGATACTATTTCAGTGACAGATACTTTAAAAATTAAGTTGTCAATTACAACTGGAAATTCAGAGGTCTCTGAAAATCTGATTCGTGTTTTTCCAAATCCGTCCAATGGTGTATTGTTTGTAGATAATGGAAATTATTTGATGATGGATAAGTATTCGATACAAATAACTGATTTACAAGGAAAAGTATTGTACAATGAAGAAGTCCGTTCCCAACGAAATGAAATAGATTTAAAAAATTTCGTGAAAGGAGTTTATCTGTTGAATATTTTCGATGGAAATGGTACAATGGGTGCATCTAAGAAGATTGTACTCGAGTAATTAAAGTTTCAATTACTTTTTGTATTTTGTAGATTTTATATTAAAATATTGAATTATTACATGAAAGCTTTTAGCACATTTATTTTATTAATGTTTTTATGCTCATATGGTGTTGCTCAGGAAGGGTGCATTAAACCAACTGTGGATGGACCTCTTAAAGTATGCAAAGGCGCAGTTGTTGAGTTGATTGGATCGAATCCTTCGGAGTTTGGTTCCAATTGGGAAATATTAGACAATGTAACACTTACAAATGGAGGCGGTTTTTTTCTTGGAAATCAAGTCGGTGAAAGTGAAATTGTCTATACAGATAAGTATGGGTGTAAGGACACTGTTAAAATAAAAGTAAATTCAGTCCCAACGATTGAGGGTACAACGATCTTATGTGAAAAGGTTTCTTCTAAGTTTACCAGCACAAATTCTCCTGCATCCACTTCTGCATGGATTTCATCTGATGCTAATATTGTAGATTTAGATCCAATTACTGGCGAAGTGTTTGCCGTGGGAGCAGGAATGGCATCAATTTATTTTACGGATATTAATGGTTGTAGTGCGTCTACAGTAGTTACGGTTAAACATACACCAGTTTTAGATTTGGGATTTACTGAAAAACGCATCTGTACAGGAAGTTCAGTAAATATTTTACTATCGAATCCATTGAATGATGTTACTTATGATTGGAAAGTTGTTCAATCTGGAGTGATTGGGCTACATGATTCTTTAGGAGTTGGAAATGGAACACTAATTAACCAGATAGCTTCCCTAGAACAAGGTGTAAATTCTGGTTATGCAATGTTTTCAATTACTCCGATGTTAGAGGAATGTGTTGGAAATAGCGAGATTGTTAGAGTTAATATAGAAAACTTTGAAAATTCCTCTTTTGAATATACAAGTGGGGGTAAATTTTGTAAAACAGATAATTATCCTGTTCCAATTATCAAAGGTGTACTTGGGGGTGTTTTTAAATCTTTAAGTACAAGTGTTTTTTTAGATAATTCAAACGGTAAAATTAATTTAGACAATACTGTTAAAGGAACTTATGTAATTCGCTACATTACACCTGGATTATGTAAAGATTCATCGGAGGTCAGTGTTACAATATTACCAGTATCAGAAGTGGATAATGTATTGGATCGCACATTCTGTGAGGGTCAAGTTTCTTCAGTAATTCAGCTTTCGGGCAAAGATGTATCTCGAATTGATTGGGTTAATTCAAGCAATGCGATCGGCCTTGCTGCATCAGGTTCTGATATTGTGCCTTCGTTTCAGGCAAAAGGAACGACTGCTGGAGGAGTTTCGATATTTGCTACAATTACAATGACACCTTACATAGAAAATTGTAAAGGAACACCAAAATCATTTGTTATTACAATAAATTCAAAAGACTCTGTAAATTATGCCTATAGTTCTTCTCAGTTTTGTGCAAATGAAGCACCTGTAGTTCCATCGCAAACAGGTAATTCAACAGGTGTATTTTCAAGTTCTCCTCAAGGTTTAGATATTAATCCGTCAAATGGTAAAATTATTGTTCAAAATTCTTCACCAGGCGATTACATTGTTACATATGTTTCTTCTGGTAGCTGTAAAAGTGAATTAAATCAATTGGTATCGATCAAGCAACAACCGTTTTTAGTTTCAATTGCTGATCAAACGATTTGTAAGGGAAGTACTTTCAATACTATAAATTTCTCAGGTTCTTCTGAAACTGATTTTAATTGGGTGAATAATGATGTTGCGATTGGATTACCATTAAATGGCAGTGGATCAATTGCTTCTTTTCAGGGAGTAAATCCAGGTAGCAGTGTGATACAAGTGACACCTGTCAGTGGAGAATGTATTGGCGAGAGTAAATTATTTACATTAACAACGAATGAATTAGACAGTATAAATTTTTCATACAATAAAAGTGAATATTGTCTTGGAGAATCGAATCCGATACCATCGTTTTCAGGATTGCTTGGAGGTACTTATACTTCTAACAAAGAAGGAATTGTATTGAATGCTTCAACCGGAGCAATTAATCTAGAAACTTCATTAGAAGGCATTTATCAAGTGACGTATCAATCAACAGGCACTTGCCCAAATCAAAAGTCTCAGCAGATTGAAATTATTGGCACACCAGTAGTAAATCAAATGATCAATCTGTTAGCCTGTCAAAATTCATTTTTTGATACTGTAAAATTCAATGGTTACGCAACATCTTTTGAATGGATTAATTCGAATCAATCCATCGGTTTACAAGGTACTGGAGTGAATGATATTCCTAGTTTTAAGGCGCTTGGAGTTAAAGGTCAAAATATTACTTCATTATTGACGGTTACACCGATTATTAAAAGTTGTAGAGGGCAATCCACATCTTTTAGTTTTATTGTTAATCCTTTAGACGATGCCACTTATACATTATACGATACAGTATTTTGTCCAACTGTTGCGTTTGTATCACCACGTGTAACAGGTTTGAAAGGGGGTGTTTTTTCATCTGATAGTTTGATTGTAGATATGTTTTCTGGTGAGCTTGATTTGAAAAATTCTCCAGCAGGAAATCATATTTTGACCTATACAACGAAGGGTTTGTGTAAAAATGAATTTTCAAAAAATATTTTAATTAAACCTTTACGAAAATTATCTTTTGATTCCATTCCACCGCTTTGTAAAGGGGATGTGTTTAGCCTTGCTCCATCGTCTTTGGAAGGTATTACAGGCTCTTGGTTTCCTCCAGTAGATTTCGATCAAACAAAAGGATACACATTTACTCCAACGAATGAGGTTTGTGCGACTTCCTATCAATTAGTAGTAGAAGTAAAAGAAAAAGTATTACCTACATTTTCTATCGACACTTTGTTCTGTTCTGGTAAAATAGTGTCTCCGTTAGTTACTACTTCGAATGAATTAATTTCTGGTAATTGGGTCCCAAATTGGAATTCAAATGCAACTCAAACCTATACGTTTCTTCCATTTGAAAAACAATGTGCGTATTCAAAAGAATTGTCAATTAAAATTCAGCCTACTCTTACTCCTTTGTTTGATGGTTTCCCTCCTATATGTAAAGGAGATACTATTTCTCTACCTACAACAACTAAGAATGGAATTTTTGGGCAATGGTCGCCTTCAATTGTTGATAATCAAGTATCAAAAAGTTATACTTTTTTACCTTTAAATGTTTTGTGTGCTCAAAATAAATCCTTTGACTTGATTGTGAATGAGTTACCTGATCCATCTTTCACGATGCCTCATTTTGTTGAAATTAATAACCAGCCAATTACGTTAACACCGAAAGTTGCAGGTGGAAAATTTATCTTGAAAGGAAAAGAAATTACTCAGATTCGACCAATGGAATTAGGATTGGGTGTAAAATCAGTGACGCATGAGTTGACAGGTTTGAACAATACTTGTTTTTCTAGTCGCACGCAAGAGATTTTAGTCTTTGATTCTACAAGTACGGTATGTAAAAAATACGATACAATTAGAGTAATGGTTTATGATACTACAAATATCAATGTATATGATACACTTTACGTTCAAAAGACCATTACAGATACTGTTTCAATCTTGAAAATAAAAGTAAAAATCACTACAGGTTTAAATTCAATGGTTGAAAATACAATTAGTTTGTATCCAAATCCAACCAGCGATAAATTAATTATAGACAACGGAACTTATACTTTAATGTATAAATATACAGTTCATATTTATGATCCGACTGGAAAATTGGTCTATACACGATTGGTAAATACACAACAATTTGAAGTCTCATTGCGTGATTTAGGCGAAAGTGGCACGTATTTATTTCATTTAAAAGATGATAAAAACAAGACGATTGTTACAAGAAAAATCGTTCTGAATTAGTCTTATTTCTTGAGTAATCTCCTTAATAATTCAAGTTTCGTGAAGTTTTAGGCTAAGTCTTTTGCTTAATTTATTTTATCTTTGTGCTTTATTTTGAAATTAATCAAAACATGAGCCTAAAATACAACGAATACAAAGGATTGAATCTACCTGAAGTTGCTAAAAATGTGTTAGAAAAATGGGAAAATCAACAAGTGTTTGAGAAATCCATGTCAACACGTGAAGGGCATAAACCTTTTGTTTTTTTTGAAGGTCCTCCTTCTGCAAATGGTCTTCCAGGTATTCACCACGTTATGGCGCGTTCAATCAAAGATATTTTTTGTCGTTACAAAACGTTGAAAGGTTTTCAAGTTAAAAGAAAAGCAGGTTGGGATACCCATGGACTGCCAATCGAATTAGGGGTTGAGAAAGAATTAGGAATCACCAAAGAGGATATCGGGACTAAAATTTCCGTAGAAGATTACAATAAAGCATGTAAGGAAACTGTCATGCGTTATACAGACATTTGGAATAACTTAACCCAACAGATGGGGTATTGGGTGGATATGAACGATCCGTACATTACGTATGATTCCAAATACATGGAATCTGTTTGGTGGTTGTTGGGACAATTGTATGAGAAAAATTTAATTTACAAAGGATATACCATTCAACCTTATTCTCCTAAAGCGGGAACTGGTTTGTCATCACATGAAATTAACCAGCCAGGTTGTTACCGAGATGTAAAAGATACAACAGTTGTAGCGCAGTTCAAAGTGAAGGATGGTGAACAGACTCCATTTGGAAACGAATCTTATCATTTATTGGCATGGACGACTACTCCTTGGACATTGCCATCTAATACTGCATTGTGTGTTGGACCAAAAATTGAATACGTTTTGGTGAGATCCTTCAACCAATATACCTTCGAACCAATTAATGTTATTTTAGCGAAAAACTTGGTGGGCTACCAATTTGGAAAAGGGTTCACAGCAATAGATTCCGAGGAAGAATTAGCAACTTATAAACAAGGAGATAAAACGATTCCTTTTTTCGTAGCCGGTGAATGTCTGGGTACAGATTTAGTAGGAATAAAATACGAACAATTATTACCATTCGTACTTCCGGATGAAACTCCAGAAGAAGCGTTTCGAGTAATCAGTGGTGATTTCGTTACTACTTCGGATGGTACAGGTATCGTACACATTGCGCCAACATTTGGTGCGGACGATGCGCGTGTAGCCGCAGATGCAGGGGTACCAGGAATGTTGGTAAAAGACGAGCACGGAAACTTAGTACCACTGGTAGATTTACAAGGTAAATTTCGTCCAGAAGTGGGTCCTTTTGCTGGAATGTATGTGAAAAACGAATATTATAACGAGGGTGAAGCTCCTGAGCGTTCAGCAGACGTTCAGATTGCCATCTTATTGAAGGAAGAAAATAAAGCATTTGCGGTAGCCAAATACGAACATAGTTACCCACACTGTTGGAGAACTGACAAACCAGTATTGTATTATCCATTAGATTCATGGTTCATTAAAGCAACAGCTGCGAAAGAACGCATGATGGAACTAAACAAAACAATCAACTGGAAACCAGAATCTACAGGAACTGGACGCTTTGGAAAATGGTTAGAAAATCTAAATGATTGGAACCTTTCTAGATCGCGTTACTGGGGTATTCCAATTCCAATTTGGTCGACAAAAGAAGGCGATGAGCGTATCATCATTTCTTCTGTTGAACAATTGAAAAACGAATGTGATAAAGCGGTACAAGCGGGTGTTATGGTAAGTAACCCATTGGCTGACTTTGTAGTGGGTGATATGTCAAACGAAAATTATGCTAAAATCGATTTACATAAAAATTATGTAGATAAAATTACTTTAGTTTCTACATCTGGAAAACCAATGCAACGAGAAGCAGACTTAATCGACGTTTGGTTTGATTCTGGTTCGATGCCGTATGCACAATGGCATTATCCATTTGAAAACAAAGAATACATTGACAATCACGCGAGTTTTCCTGCAGACTTTATTGCTGAAGGTGTTGACCAAACACGTGGTTGGTTCTATACCCTTCACGCTATTGCGACAATGGTATTCGACAAAGTAGCCTATAAAAACGTTATTTCTAATGGATTGGTGTTAGACAAAAATGGACAAAAAATGTCGAAACGTTTGGGTAATGCAATTGATCCATTTACAACCTTAGATAAATTTGGTCCAGATGCGACTCGTTGGTACATGATTACTAATGCGCAACCTTGGGATAACTTGAAATTTGACTTAGACGGAATTACAGAGGTGCAACGTAAATTCTTCGGAACATTATACAACACCTACTCGTTCTTTACACTCTATGCGAATATCGATGGTTTCGATTATTCTGCTGCAGATTTAGACATCAATGAGCGACCAGAAATTGATCGTTGGATTATATCGCAATTGCATTCTTTGATTCAAAATGTAGACGAAGCGTATGAAACTTTCGAGCCGACAAAAGCAGGTCGATTGATTCAAGATTTCGT
>CAMCQL010000071.1 GCA_945877005.1 Chryseobacterium gleum | reverse complement strand
GATATCAATCAAGAAATCATTCAACTTGAAAAAGTTCCTAAAATTGCGGTTTACACCCCTAGAGGAAAACAACCTTGGGACGACGCAGTAACAATGGTGTTAGAATATGCAGAAATTCCATACGATAAAATTTATGATTCATCCATTGTAATGGGTATTCTTCCCAAATACGATTGGCTGCATTTACACCACGAAGATTTCACTGGACAATACGGAAAGTTCTATGCCAACTATAAAAATGCGAGCTGGTACAACCAACAAGTAGCAGATGCTGAAGCAGATGCTAAAATGTTAGGTTTTAAAAAAGTATCTAAACTAAAATTAGCTGTAGCCAACAACCTTAAAAACTTTGTTTTAGGGGGAGGATTTTTATTTACAATGTGCAGCGGTACAGATAGCTTTGACATAGCCCTTTCAGCACATTCAACTGATATTTGTGAAGAAATGTTCGATGGAGATGGGGCTGACCCAAGTTCCCAACAAAAATTGGACTATAACAACACCTTTGCATTTCATAATTTCCACTTAGAACAAAACCCCTATGTATATGAATATTCAGATATAGATGGAACCCCATTACACAAAAATGAAAGCTTAGACAAATTCACTTTATTTGAATTTTCAGCAAAATGGGATGTGATTCCTACGATGTTGACACAATGCCATACAGACATTATCAATGACTTTATGGGGCAAACCACGGACTTTAAAAAAGATTTTATCAAATCTAATGTATTGATTCTAGGTGAAAATAAAGCGCTTGGAACTGCAAAATATGTACACGGTGAGATGGGTCAAGGAACTTGGACTTTTTATGGAGGTCACGACCCTGAAGATTACCAACACATGGTACAAGACCCACCTACGGACTTAAACCTTCATCCAAACTCTCCAGGATATCGCCTGATTTTAAATAACATATTATTCCCCGCAGCGAAAAAGAAAAAAAGGAAAACTTAATTCTTCCTTCACAGTTATTTAGGCAATTATTGATTTAAAAATCTCTAAACCAAACTCCAAACTTTCTACAATAACAAAACTAGCTCGTCGAAATCAGGTAAATTATCTCGAGAAATGATTTCATCGCACGAAAATTTTCTCCAAAGCCCATTCGGTTTTACGTTTCCTTGCGTTGAAAATGATTTTAGGGTTTAAACAACTGATTGAAATCCATTAAATTGTCAACATTCAATGGGTTACATTATGATAACAAGAGTCTTGATCTGTATATAATTCATCACATTGTGAACAAGAAAAAGTACTTCCTTTATTAAAATCAATAAAAATATTAATCACTTTATTATTTAGCTGAATGTCTATTTTCTTTAAAATCAAAGATTGTTCTACATCGAGAAAGACCGATAATGCTTATGTAAAGTTTGTTATTTCCATAAGGTAAAATTACAAATTTTTCACATTTTTATCAAGAAGAGCCAATTGATCTAAAAAACCGATTGATTTCTTTCTTTGTTGCATATTTCCTAAGGCAAATTTTCAATATCATAAAGAAATATAAAAAATTGTATTGTATCAAATATTTGATTAATCTTTAAAGTTGAAAACAAATTATTTACCACAACATTTTTTATATTTCTTACCACTCCCACATATACAAGGGTCATTCCTTCCAATTTTAGTAGAATTAAAAGGCTCTTGTTTAGGAGCTAAAACTTCCTTTATATATTTCTCTGAATCAAAATCTGAACTATCATAATCATCTTCTTCTTCCCAATCGTGATAACTCAAATTATATACCTCACCAATTGTTTTTGTTTCTCTACCTATCTCTTCTTTTACATCCGACTTTTCGTTGTAGATTACTTCAAACTCCTTCCAATCTCCCATAATATCTAAATCTACATATCCTTTATCGAAAAGTTCTTTAATTAAAGGAACAACATCATCGATGGAAAAATAAACTAAATCTGATATTGCTATTCCCAAAAATATTGGATCAATCGGTCTTTTTTCAATTGTATCATCTAACAAGTACTCAAATAATCGTTTTAAAATCTGAATGATTTCTTGTTTTTTTTCAGGATAATGAATCGCTAGTTGAACCAATGCCGCTGCAAATTCAGTTTTAGTGAACGTATGAACTTCTGTACGATAGAGATACTCTTCTAATTCAGAAAGTTGATTTTTACCTAAATCAAAAAGTACCAACCAAACGATTTCACATAAATCATCCCCAAAATAAAATTCGATCATTTCTTTATCAAAGGATAATACTTCCTTGATTTTCGATAGACTTTCTTCAGAATTTAATTCTCTCAATAAAAACAAAGCATGTAATAGAAAGGTATGTTTTTTAATATCCCATCCTTCTTCACTGAGTTCAACATATCGATTTACTGCATCAACCAAAACCAACTCTAAATCTTCAACCAATGTCTTTCTTGGAAGTTGCAACAATTCTTTAATGCTATCTACAGTATTATCAAATCCCACTTCATACAATCTCCAAATTTCTTGATGATGAAATTTTGGTAATTGCACATTTTGAATTTCGGGTATTGGTCGACCATTAAAATCTCCAAATACCTCTTTTAAATTTTCTCTCCTTTTTAAAAGTAGCGAATACCTTAAATTCAATATATGATTCTCTAACTTTTCAATGCGTGGATTTTCTTGATCTAATGATTTATAAAATTCAAATCTATTTTCCACTAAAGCTAAATCTTCTTTTGCAATTGCATAGAGTACAGTTGTATAATAAAACGATTGTACCTCTGAAAAATGGAACTCGTCTCTTTCTGGATACATATCCTTAATATCCAAATTATTCCCCAAATATTCTAATGCTTCTTCTGGTTGACCTTTGAAGAAACAAAAATTTGCGGCATTTAAACGAGCGTGTAAATAATGAGGGAAATCTTTCATTAACTCCTCATTAATTTTCACAGCTTTATCGTATTGACCAATCTCTTTATAAGCTACGGTCAAATAATTTCGCAATTGGGGTAAATTAGGATGTTCTTTGGAAAGTTTATCTATTTTCCGAATCAAAGCTTTATCTATTTTCCCTTGGACCCGATGCGCCATCTCATTCAATAGCTTCTTTTGTGCAGGTGTTGTATTATATATTTTCGATATGAAATTATTATCATTCGAAATTGTAAAATTTGACTTGATTTTGTTATTTTCCATAAATTCCATCTCTTTCTTTATCTATTGTTCCTCCTTCATATCCACAAACTCCCATACGAGGTGAATTCACAATGGGCATTTCTGACCAATCCAAATAATCCGAACAATGTTCACCATGTTTTTCTTTACAACTACTACAAAAAAGAGATTCATCTTGCCTCAAACAGCAAGAACAAAGTGAAGCCGCAATTTTATAGTGACATATATCATAACTTAAAGGCAATGGCTCATTTCTTGATAATAGAACAATATCTTTTTTTTGTATAGGTAAGGTATATCGTTTACCAGCCTTTAATTCAACATAAGTAGTTGAACCATAATCATACTGATAACCTATTTTTACACGAGGTTGAAAAACATCTTCAACCAAATCAGATTTTGAAACCTTATAATGACGATGAGAAAAACCACTTAAATGACCGCAACAGTCCAACCAAATTTTCTTTAAAAAAGAATCGATTAATTTCATTTTTGATTCTCCTTTTACTAGCAATTCAAGAAAATAGTTTTCTGATACTACTTCAACATGACAATAGTTTTCTGTTGGAATATTCTTTGCTTCTTTTTCAATTCCTTTAAGATGCTTCTCAATGTGTTTTTTTATCTCAAATGAATCTATCATTTCTTCACAATACAAACACTTACCTACCGAATAAATTTCTTTTAACATAATCAATTTATACTAACTCATGTATCCCACCTTTATCAACTCTTTTTATCTCCCCACTATAACGATTTCTTCAAAATATTTTATTTCAAAGCTTAAGTTTGTTGTAAACTTATTTTTATTTGTTCTTCCATTTTATTAACTACACTCAAACGACTTTTAATTTCTTGTACGATTAGGTGACTGCTCTTCGATTGTGGAAAGGGAATTTCAAGATTCTCTAGAATTCCTTTTGTAAGAACCTGTCTAGTTACCCCCATATTCTGCAAATACAACTTGTGTCTGATATTCTAGAAAAATTAATTCTTAAACCCACAACAAAATCTAATTTGTATTTATCTAGAATTATCCAATCTGCTTGAGATAGCATCAAATCTATAGTATCTCTTGCCTTTTGTTCAGTATTCTGATTACTCATATACATCAATTTACATTTCAAAAATAATAAATCATTTAACGTAACTAAGGAATATAGGATTAATTTTTAAAAAAAAAAGGCTGAATTTCAGCCCTTAATTATTTGATTAAGCTTTATTTAAATTTTCTCTTCAATAAACAAATTATCCAACACTTCAGCCTCAACCAACTCTGGAATCGTAACCTTCAATTTCGGCTCTTGTTCCATTGCGCGTTTTATTGCAAAAATAGCTCCTTCATTACGTGCCCAACTTCTACGTGAAATTCCATTATTTACATCCCAATGCAACATAGATTTTAAACGTCTATCTGTATCATCTGATCCATCCAATAACATTCCAAAACCTCCGTTAATCACTTCGCCCCATCCTACTCCACCACCATTGTGAATTGAAACCCAAGTAGCACCTCGGAAACTATCTCCAATCACATTATGAATAGCCATGTCTGCTGTGAAACGAGAACCATCATAAATGTTAGAAGTTTCTCTGTAAGGAGAATCTGTTCCTGATACATCATGATGATCACGACCTAAAACAACAAGACCAATCTGACCTGCAGCAATCGCTTTATTAAACGCTTCAGCTATTTTCATACGCCCTTCTGCATCTGCATATAAAATACGAGCTTGAGAGCCTACGACTAATTTATTTTCTTGTGCTCCTTTAATCCACTGAATGTTATCTGCCATTTGTTGCTGAATTTCAGCTGGACTTGATTTCATTAATTCTTCTAATACATGACATGCAATCGCATCCGTTTTTGCTAAATCTTCAACTTTTCCAGATGCACACACCCATCTAAATGGACCAAATCCATAATCAAAACACATAGGTCCCATAATATCCTGAACATAAGAAGGATATTTAAAGTCTATCCCATTTTCCGCCATGATATCTGCTCCTGCACGAGATGCTTCCAATAAAAATGCATTTCCATAATCAAAGAAATACGTTCCTTTAGTTGTATGCTTATTTACCGCAGCAGCATGTCTAACCAAGGTTTCTCTTACTTTTTGATTAAATAACTCAGGATTTTCAGCCATCAATGTATTTGATTCATCAAAAGTTAATTCAACTGGATAATATCCTCCAGCCCAAGGGTTATGTAATGAAGTTTGATCTGAACCTAAATCAATATGTATTTCTTCTGTATCAAATTTCTCCCATACCTCCACAATATTTCCTAAATAAGCAATAGAAACCACTTCTTTATTCGATTGCGCTTCACGAACTCTATTCACTAAATTATCCAAGTCAGAAATAACCTCATTGATCCAACCTTGTTCATGTCTAATTTTCGTTATTTTAGGATTCACTTCTGCACATACTGTTATGCAACCCGAAATATTCCCTGCTTTTGGTTGAGCTCCAGACATACCTCCTAATCCTGAGGTTACAAATAAAGAGCCTGCAGGCGATTTTTTGATTTTTCTAAATCCATTTAATACGGTAATCGTAGTACCATGCACAATTCCCTGTGGTCCGATATACATATACGAACCAGCAGTCATCTGACCGTATTGAGAAACTCCTAAGGCATTCATTCTCTCCCAATCATCTGGTTTAGAATAATTAGGTATCACCATGCCATTCGTTACAACCACTCTTGGTGCATCTTTATGAGAAGGATACAATCCCATTGGGTGACCCGAATACATGACCAATGTTTGTTCCTCTGTCATTTCAGCTAAATACTTCATCGTCAAACGATATTGTATCCAGTTTTGAAATACAGCACCGTTTCCTCCGTAAGTAATTAACTCATGAGGGTGTTGCGCTACTGCGTAATCCAAGTTATTCTGAATCATCAACATAATCGCCTTTGCCTGCATTGATTTTCCAGGATAATCTTCAATCGGACGCGCATACATTTTATAATCTGGTCTGAAACGATACATATAAATACGACCGTAATCATTCAACTCTTGTAAAAATTCTGGTGCTAACTCCGCATGAAATTGTTTAGGGAAATAACGTAAAGAATTTTCTAATGCCAAACGGATTTCTACTTTTGATAAAATTTGTTTTCTCTTAGGAGCATGATTGATCGAAAAATCATATTCTGTTTTTGCAGGTAATTCATGAGGAATACCTTGAAGGATATCTTGTTGAAATTGTTGGGTTGTCATACGATAATTATATTCTTAGTATAAAGATAAAACGATTTTATACTATACATGTTCTATGAATAAAAATATTTATTAAAAAAAAACTCTTTGGTAATCCAAAGAGTTTTTTCATTTAAATAAATTGAACTATTATTTAATAAACTTAAAATTCTTACCTAAATAAACAGCAGTAGAGCCTAATTCTTCTTCAATTCTTAATAACTGATTGTATTTTGACATACGATCGCTTCTAGAAGCAGAACCTGTTTTGATTTGTCCACAGTTTAATGCAACCGCTAAATCAGCAATGGTGTTATCTTCTGTCTCACCACTTCTGTGTGACATTACCGATGTATACCCATTTTTAGTTGCCAATTGAACGGCTTCAATTGTTTCTGTCAATGAACCAATTTGGTTTACTTTAACCAAAATTGAATTTGCAGTATTTTCTGCTATACCTCTTGCTAATCTTTTAGTATTCGTAACAAATAAATCGTCACCCACTAATTGAACTTTGTGACCTAATTTCTCTGTAGCTAATTTCCATCCAGCCCAATCGTCTTCTGCTAAGCCATCTTCAATTGAAATAATCGGATATTTAGCACACCATTCTTCCCAGAATGCGACCATCTCTTCAGAAGTACGCTCTTCACCTGTAGATTCAAAAACGTATTTACCATTTTTATAAAACTCAGAAGATGCAGCATCTAATGCAATCCATACATCTTCACCAGGTGTATATCCCGCTTTTTTAATTGCTTCCATCACAACTTGAATTGCTTCTTCATTAGATCCTAAGTTAGGTGCAAAACCTCCCTCATCTCCAACATTGGTGGACATTCCTTTATCTTTCAATACACTCTTCAAATGATGAAAAATTTCAGTTCCCATTCTTAAACCTTCAGAGAAAGAAGAAGCACCAAATGGCATCACCATGAATTCTTGAATATCAATTAAGTTATCTGCATGTGATCCTCCATTCAAAATATTCATCATTGGTACAGGCATTGTTACTGCACCAACCCCACCAATATATTGATACAAAGACATTCCAGCTTCTTCTGCTGCAGCTCTTGCAACTGCTAAAGAAGTACCTAAAATTGCATTCGCACCTAAATTTGATTTATTTTCAGTACCATCTAAAGCCAATAAAACTTGATCAATACCTTTTTGATCATAGACATGTTTACCAACTAAAGCATCATTTATAACAGTATTCACATTATTAACTGCTTTCAATACGCCTTTCCCTAAATAAATGTTTATATCACCGTCACGTAATTCAACAGCTTCATGAATACCAGTAGAAGCACCAGAAGGAACAGCAGCTCTTCCTAAAACACCATTTGTAGTATAAATATCAACTTCTACAGTAGGATTACCTCTTGAATCCAAAATTTGTCTTCCAACAACTTTAGTAATTAAACTCATATTAATTTTTAAATTTTTTCATATTATCAATAAACTGATCAAACAAATACCTTGAATCATGAGGCCCCGCAGAAGCTTCTGGGTGATATTGTACAGAAAATACAGGCTTTCCAATAATTTCAATACCTGCAATGGTATCGTCATTTAAATGAATATGCGTTACCTCAATCGACGGATTATTTTTAACACTCTCCTTAGAAACTACAAAACCATGATTTTGAGAAGTTATCTCACCTTTACCTGTTTTTAAATTTTTTATAGGATGATTTATACCGCGATGACCATTAAACATTTTTTCCGTAGTTAAACCTTGACTTAATGCTAAAACTTGATGACCTAAACAAATCCCAAAAATCGGTTTATTTTGAGCAATTATTTCCTTAACTAATTCTACAGTTCCTGCCATAGCTCCAGGGTCACCAGGACCATTAGATAACATGAACCCATCAGGTTGGAACGCTGCCATTTCTTCAACAGTGCTATGCATAGGAAAAACCCTCACATGGCAACCGCGATCAGCCAAACATTGTGCTATACTTCTTTTAACACCCAAATCTAATAATGCAACCTTGAAAGAAGGATTGTCAGGTACAAAATCATAAGATTCTTTTGTAGAAACTTTAGATGACAATTCCAAACCTGCCATTGAAGGAACCTTACTTAATTCTGATTTAAGAAATTCAATATCTAAATTATCAGAAGAAATAATCGAATTCATAACCCCTTTACTTCTAATGTGACGTACAAGAGCTCTCGTATCAATATCAGAAATACC
>CAMCQL010000070.1 GCA_945877005.1 Chryseobacterium gleum | reverse complement strand
GGGTTTTTAACTTCCCATACGTAATGTGTTTTTTTCCCAACGTTCAGTTGGTCCTTGAGTTTTCCATTTGAAATGGCATTTAGTCCTTTCGGAACAATTACTGTAACTTGAACGCCTAAATCAGGTTCATCTCCTTGGTAATCTTTACACGGAAACCAAGAGCTAGCGCCTAAGCCTTGACATGCTACCGCCACCCAAGGATTTCCTGTGTTATCCGTTTTCCAAATCCATCCTCCATCCCAGGGGGGAGAAACAGCTTCTCGAGGGCTTCCAGAAAAAAAAATCGAAATTTCGTAGTTCTCTTTTACTTGTATGGTAGGGGGAAACTCAATCCACCAAACATTGTTCGAGTGTGTAAAGTTAAGTGTTTTATTTTCAAAAATTAACGAATCAATTTTCATTCCACCTTGTAAGTCGAGCTGCATTTTTGTTGGCGTTCCGACTACTTGAAATAAAAGTTTGTTGGTGCCTGATAACTCATGCGTCGCACTATTGGGTTCTATCGTAAGAGTGTATTTTTTAACTTCCCACCAAGAACGTTCAGGAGTATTGCTACCTCTTAATGTATCATTAAAGTTAAAAGGTTGTGCATTACCTATTACTGTGATTATTAAGGAAAATAGAAAATAGAAAAACCTTTTAATAGGCATTTTATGGACTTAATTATATTTTTCGTGTAAAATTAGTTTATTTTTACGTTAGATTGATTGTTATGGAGACGAATAAACCTATATCAAATAAAATTCTTGTCGTTACTTACTATTGGCCACCTTCTGGAGGAGGAGGAGTGCAACGATGGGTTAAATTTTGCAAGTATTTACCAGAATTTGGCTTCGAACCAATTGTTTTAACAGTCGCTCCATCAGACGCATCGTACACCTTGATCGACCAATCGTTGGAAAAAGAGATTTCGCCTGATTTAAAAGTTTACTCAACAAAATCTGTGGAGTCATTGCAACTTTTTATGAAATTATTTGGACGTAAAAAATTGCCTCATTCTGGTTTTTCTGGAGAAAATAAAGCTACTTTTTTTAGCAAATTATTTCGATTTATTCGAGGTAATTTTTTTATTCCTGACCCTAGAAAAGGATGGAATAAGTTTGCACAAGAGAAAGCTGTTCAATTGATTCAAGAGCATGGTATAAAGTATGTGATCACCACAAGTCCTCCACATTCAACACAATTGATTGGGGCTTATTTAAAACAAAGGTGTGCAATTGAATGGTTGGCTGATTTAAGAGACCCTTGGACAGATATCTATTATTACAACGATTTAATGCATACTCCAATTGCTCGTAAAATTGATGCGAAATATGAGTTGAAAGTACTTCAACAAGCAGATCGAGTGTTGGTTGTTAGTCAAGCCATCCAACGCTTATTTGCGTCAAAGCTACCTGAATCGCAACGCGCAAAAATCAGTGTATTGCCAAATGGGTATGATGAACAAGATGTCGAAGCATTTCCTCGTTTGAGTTCACCAGTGAATCAGTTTGTTATTACCTATACAGGGAATTTAGCGGCGAATTATCCAGGGGATGTTTTTTTAAATGTGTTGAAACTATTGATTACCCGAAATCCTTTGGTTAAGATCATTTTCAGATTTGTTGGCGTTTTCCCCAATCAGTTGAATGCATTGATTCAGGAATTGCAATTGGAATCTTCAATTGAACACATCGAATATGTTGAGCACAGTCATGTTTTTAAGTATTTGAATTCTTCTGATTTGCTTTTGTTAGCTATTCCTGAGGCCAAAAATAATGAAGGTATTTTGACAGGTAAACTTTTTGAATATTTGGCTACTAATAAGCCCATTGTTTGTATTGGCCCACCTCAAGGAGATGCAGCGGAGATCCTTCGAGCATGTTCAATTGGTAAAACATTTGATCGTGGTCAAGAGCAAGAGACGCTGAATTATCTTCAAGAATTGCTCGAAGCGCATCAACAATCAACCGACTATTTTTCTAAAACGGACGTTTCTAAAAATTATACAAGAAAGAACTTAACGAAAGAACTTGTCGCGTTGCTGTTAGCAAGTAAGTAGTTATATTTGTAATTCACTATTAATAGACGAAACGGTAGGTGTATGTGTGGTATTCATGGATTTATAACCCAAAGAATTGGTTCGGATGAAGGTCAGAAATTGATTCGATCAATGGTGAATTCAACCAACCATCGTGGACCCGATTTTTCTAACGTATTTCAAATAGATAATTGTTATTTGGGCCATAATCGATTAAGCATTCTTGATTTGTCAGAATCGGGGAATCAACCGATGCAATACAATCATTTTACCATCGTATTTAATGGTGAAATTTACAATTACAAAGAGTTACGCAACGAACTAATAAAAAATGGTTACTCGTTTAATTCAGAGTCAGACACAGAAGTTGTTTTAAAGGGATATGAGTATTGGGGCGAAAAGATGGTGTCAAAATTTTTAGGCATGTGGTCATTTGCTATTTATAATACCATTTCCAAAGAATTGTTTTGTTCAAGAGATCGATTTGGGATAAAACCCTTTTATTATTGCGTTTCAGGCAAAGAATTTTATTTTGCTTCAGAAATTAAATCGTTAAAAATCACCCCTGTTTTTTCTAAAGAATTAAATTTGAATCAGGTAAGTAAGGGGTTGCAATTAGGATGGGTTGGATTTAAGAACGAGACCTATTTCGAGCACGTAAATGCTCTTGAACCAGGACATTCGATGGTGATTTCTTCAGAGGGAGTTCTTAAAAAGAAAGCCTATTGGGAAATCCATACGGGAAAAACCCATAAAGAAGATAGCTTACAAACATTCCAAGAGTTGTTTCAAGATTCATTGGGATTGCATATGCGAAGCGATGTACCTGTAGGTGCAACATTGAGTGGAGGGTTAGATAGTTCAAGTATTGTATGTAGTATTTTAGAGAAAGAATTAGCGAAAGATTTACATACCTTTTCAATTTATTATCAAGGTACAAATGCAGTGGACGAGCGTCCATTTATCTATGAAATTGAAAAGAAATATCCTACTAAATTTCATTCTCATTATTATTCTCCATCACCAACTGAAATTGCATCTGATTTTCATTCAATTGCGGAAACAATGGATGTTCCACTTTCAGGATCTTCTGCCATTTCACAGTATTATGTAATGAAAATGGTGAAAGAAGCGGGTGTAAAAGTAGTTTTAAGTGGTCAAGGTGCCGATGATTATATGGGAGGATATTTGCACGGATTCTATCGTTTTTTTGCAGATAAATTTACTTCCCTTGAATGGGTGAGTTTATCGAAAGAATTTAGCTTTTACAAACAATTTCAAGAAGCAAGCTGGGGGAAGATGACAAATGTTGCGCTAAAAAGTTTGATGTGCGTATTTTTATCAGAAAAGTATTTATACCGAATGGAATACGAGAAATACCTTCCTTTCTTAATGAATAAAAAAAGTTTTACATCAACGTGGAATTTGCCAGATTTTACTTCCAGTAAATTAGATAATTTTCATTTTGCATTGATGAATTATTCTAGTTTACCGACGTTGTTGCATTATGAAGATCGTAATTCAATGGCACATTCGGTTGAAAGTAGGGTTCCTTTTTTGGACCATCGCATTGTGGAATTGTTATTTGCATCGAGCTCAAGTTCTAAAATAAACGATGGTTTTACCAAAAAGATTTTGCGTGATTCAATGGATGGTATATTGCCAAAAACGATTCAATATCGAAAGGATAAAAAAGGATTTGTTACACCTGGTGAGGTTGTATGGTTGAGAGGATGTTTGTCGCACCTTTTAGAGCTAGATTTTGATTTGATGCATTTTTTAAATAAAGAAAAAACAATAGCAGTAATAGAAGATTTTAAAAAAGGAAATAATAAATTTGCCAAATTAGTATGGCGTGTAGCTTGTCTAAACTATTGGTTAAAAAACACACAATAAAATGGATAACGAAAAATATTATGAATCTTTTGATTGGAATAGTTTTAATAAACTACCTGTGAATGCTAAGAATATTTTAAATTTAATTCCAAAAGACGTTAAAAACATTATAGATATAGGTTGTGGGAATGGTTTGATTACAAATATATTGCATGAAAAAGGATTTGATGTCCTTGGAGTTGACAGAAGTGAAAACGCACTTAAGTTTGTGAAATCACCTATTCTTAAATCGAATTGCGATTCAATACAAGTAAAAGATAAAAGTTTTGATCTTGTTCTTTCAAGTGAGCTTCTTGAACATCTAGAAGATGATGTTTTCAAAAAAACTTTAAATGAGTTTGATAGAATTTCAAGCAAATACATTTTAATTAGTGTTCCTAACAAAGAAAGTCTTTCAAAAGGAATTTTACAATGCCCTAATTGTAAAACTGAATTTCACAATTGTTATCATCAAAGAACCTTTGACATATTAAAGTTTAAAAATCTATATCCAGAATATGAAGTTTTAGATTCTAATGTATGTGGAACCAAAGTAAGATCTTATAATTCATTTTTATCGAAGATAAAGTTTAAATTAGTTTCCCCACAGTATTGGGAGGCATATTATTGGACAAAAAAAGTGAGGCATAATCCCTTTTGTCCGAATTGTGAAACAAAAATAGACATGAAAACAAAGTATAATTTCATTTCAATTATTTTAGATGTGATCAATAGCATAATATCACCAAAAAGACCATTCCATTTAGTTGTTTTATTACAGAAAAAACAATGAAAAACATCTTAATAATTTCTTTTAGTAATATCTCAAAAGACCCAAGGGTTTTAAGACAAATCGAATATTTTTCAGAAAAATACACTACTACTGTCATTGGGTTTTCAAATCCAAAACTGAAAAATATAACTTTTGTTGAAATAAATCAGGAAAAGAAAAATTTCTATTGGTTCTTAAAATTAATATTACTGTTATTTGGGTTTTACGAATTGTATTATTTATTGAAAAAAGAAGTCATTCAAATTAAAAAAAAGCAGCATCTAATAAATATACCTGATGTAATTATTGCGAATGATTATGATACCTTAAAAATCGCTTTAACTTTTAAAAATTCGGATAATATTCTTGTTTTTGATTCACACGAATACTCACCTGAAGAAAACACCGATAGTTTAAAGTGGAAGTTATTAATGAAAAATTACATTGGTTCCAACATAAAAAAATACGCTAAGCAAGCAGAAATAATGGTGACGGTGAGTTATAGAATTATTGAAAAATATAAATCCGCTTATAATTTAAACCCGATACTACTAACGAATGCTCCCTTCTATTTTAGCAATAATATTAAGCAGTGTTCAAAAGATAAAATTCAAATCATTCATCATGGTTTAGCTTTAGAGTCCCGAAAAATTGAAAACATGATTTTTATGATGGATTATTTAGACGATAGATTTATTTTAGACTTAATGTTAGTCCCTAACAAACTTGAATACTATAACTACCTGCAAAAACTATGTGAAAATCGAAAAAATGTAAACATTATAAAGCCTGTTAATTTTCAGGAAATAATTCGTTTTTCAACACAATATGATGTTGGATTGTTTCTTCTTGAGCCTACTAACTTCAATTATGAATATGCATTGCCAAATAAATTTTTCGAGTATATCGCTTCAAATTTAGCCATTGCAATAGGTCCTTCGAAGGAAATGTTGAGAATTCTGAATAAGTATGACTTAGGAATTGCATCAGAAAGTTTTGAACCTAAAGATTTGGCTGAAAAAATAGCAGAACTAGATGAAAACAAAATCAATCACTTTAAAGCAAATTCTAAAAAAGCGTTTAAAGAATTATCAGGAACTAATGGATTCCTAACTCTTGAAAACGAAATTATAAAAGCTCAAAATTTAAAAATGGAATTGAATCGTTAACTTACTAAATTAGGATTGTTCTTTCCAATCCGATGGTTTATACAAACGACATTTTAAAACAGTTGCAAAATCCCTAATTCCTCGTTGAATCAAAACTTCAACTATAATCGGCCATTAACTGAAAAATTTTTCGAATTTATTTTAGATTACAGGATTCTAAATCAATAAAGTTACATTTCTCTAAGAGATATTTTACTGTATTACCCAAAGATGATTAATTATTTAAGTAGATAGTTGAAATTTGACAAGTAATCAAAAGTAAGAATGTTATTTTTGTCTTCACAATTAATAATTGATGAAGGCAATTCAAAAAGATGCTTTTCGTACAATGTTGCTATCTTATGTTGGCATTGTGTTGGGGTATGTAAATAAAGGTATTTTATTTTTACTTATTTTAAGTACGGAGCAAATTGGTCTGATTAATCTGTTAATATCCGTAGGTACATTATTTGCTCAGTTTTCCAATTTTGGGACAGTCTACAGTACTTGGAAATTTTTTCCCTTTTTTAAAAATAAAGCACTGAAAAATCATGGTTTTCTATCATTTATATTGTTGATAGTTTCAGTTGGTGTTTTGATTTGTTCTACACTCGCTCTTTTTTTTAGTTCTGAAATAGCCATTTTATATCAAGCCCGCTCTCCACTTTTTATCAGCTATTATTTATGGGTGCTTCCAATAGGAATATCATTGGTTTTTTATTTAGTCTTAGAGATTTATTTGAGAAGTTTTTTTAAGAATATTATTTCTGTATTCGCTTTTGACATTGTGCTTAGAGTATTGACGACAGGGCTTTTGCTATTTTATTGGATGAAGCTCTTCAGTTTTCACACATTTGTTGTTTTTCATAGCCTTTTATATGTTATACCACCCTTGATTTTAGTTCTTTATTTGATCAAAATAAAAGAGTTTTATATTACTTTCCGCAGGATAAAAATATCGAAACGTTTTAAGCGAATTATATTTAATTATTCATTGATAAATTACCTCAATACATTGGGATCTGTAGTTGTTAGTTCCTTAGATGTTATGATGATTGCTGCCATGGTTGGATTAAAAGCTACAGGAGTTTACACCACAATTATGTTTTTAGTCAGCGCGATTCAAGTTCCATACAAATCTTTAATTCGTATCAGTTCCCCTTTAGTGGCTGAATATTGGAAGACGAATGATTTGCAACGAATGCAAGAGTTATATAAAAAAGTTAGTTCATTTGGACTTTTTTCGGGTTGGATTGCGTTTATATTTTTGTGGTTAAACATTGATTTATTGTTTTCATTTTTAAAGCCAGAGTTTCAATCGGGAATTTGGATGTTTTTCTTTTTAATGATCGGAAAATTAGTCGATATGTTTTTCGGTTTGAACGGATCAATTTTTACATCTTCTAAAAAATACATCTACGATATTTATTTCACCTTGTTTTTAATTCTTGCAGTAGTACTTTTAAATTTGTTGTTCATTCCCTGGTGGGGTGGAATTGGCGCTGCTATTTCAACAACAATTGCAATTGTTTTTTATAATTTAGGAAGGGTATTAATGATTTGGAAATTGTATCAAATTCATCCATTTACATTGCAACAATTTCAAATCATTGGGCTTGGGCTGATCGCATTGTTTTTTGGCTTTTTTGTAGATGGTATGGTCGTTAATTATTGGATTCAGCTCATATTTCAATCAATTGTTCTTCTTACGGTGTTTGTTGCTCCTGTTTATTTCTTCAAACTACAACCTGAGTTGGTAACTTATGTCAATAATGGTGTAGGGTTTATTCGTAAAAAGCTATTCAAGACAGGTGAATAATCTATCAGCTTCGCTGAATTTTTAATTAGATGTGTTCGGAACCTTCTAATTATACAACCAACGAAGCGGATTAAACTTCTATTTTACCACTGTATAAATCTGAAATCGGAAAAATAAGTTCATAATCATTCCAATTGATATTCCCATCTGTAATTGTAAAGTTTGAAAAAAGTTTTTCATTAAAATATTTTTTGATGGAAGGATGAAATGATTTTGATAAAAAAGGTTTAAAGTCAATTAATTTTTCAACACCATTATTGAAGGTAACACGTATTGCATAATCAGACAAGTAGTTAGCTTGTTTTACTTTTAATACTTCTGTATTTCCTTCTGTTATATTGTATTTGACAGTTATTTTCATTTTAATCTTTTTGTGATTTTCTCAAATGTCACTTCCTTGTGATATACAAAATAATTTATCCATTTTTTTACTATTTCATCACCATAAGTTTCAAGGAAAATTTCAAAGTCTTTTAGCTCTTTTCCTTTCAATGGTAATAAAGTAGATGAGTTTGTTATCTTTATTTCAGAAATAACCCCATCAACAATATAAAATTCAGCTTTGCTCTCAAATTCGCCTTTTTTCGCGTGTACATTTATCGGTTCATGTTCATTTGAATAGAAGAAAATTAATATTCCTAGGTATTCCAAAAAAAATAGGCATAAAGTCAAAATGTTATATCTAATCTTTTCGAATTTACAAAAATTACTTGAATTTAACTACCTCAGCTCCTTAGCATTTGCAAAGTTTGAGAGGTATTCGTAAACTAAGCTATCGCTTTCATACTATTTTAGTTTTTGTTCCGTTAAATGAAGTAATTGTTTATTAATTTCAATGTTATTAAATCTATCAGCTATCATCGAATCTACAGACTAGTTGGATTTATTAAAGTCGAAAATCAACATAATATTTATCGTTTTAACAAAAAATAGCCTTATGAAAACTTTAATTTTCACATTGATTACAGCTCTTTTCTTTTCGAACATTAATGCCCAATATTATGAGCCAACAGGGAAGGTAAGAGTAAATAGCTTATCAATTACTCCTTTAGGTAGTTTGAAAACAACCGATTTTCCTGCCAAT
>CAMCQL010000069.1 GCA_945877005.1 Chryseobacterium gleum | reverse complement strand
TACTAATCCTTCAGTCAATGCAAATAATGTATGATCTTTACCGATACCAACATTTGCTCCTGGATGGTGTTGAGTTCCTCTTTGGCGTACAATGATGTTCCCAGCAATTGCTGCTTGACCACCAAAGATTTTAACACCTAAACGTTTCGACGCTGATTCACGACCATTGTTCGAACTACCTGCTCCTTTTTTATGTGCCATGTTCTTTTAATTTTTAAATTTCACGGATGAGGTGAAAAAGTTTACGCTTTAATATCTGAAATAGTGATTGCTGTAAATGATTGTCTGTGACCATTTTTCTTTTTGTATCCTTTTCTACGTTTTTTACGGAAAATGATTACTTTATCACCTTTAACGTGCTCAACTACCTCTGCGGTAACTTTTGCTCCTTCTATAGCTGGGGCGCCCAAAGAAATTTTTCCTCCGTTGTCAACTAAAAGCACTCTGTCAAATTCTAATTTTTGACCTGCTTCAGCTGCCAAACGATGTACAAAAATCTTTTGATCTTTTTGCACTTTGAATTGCTGCCCTGCTATCTCTACAATTGCGTACATATAGCTTGTTTTATTTAAATTACTTATTTAAGAATACAAAATTATTATTTTTTTTCATACTTCCTTCGTTTTAACTCAAAAAAAATTGAATTACCTACTTTTATTTCATAAATTTATCACTGAATCAAACAAGTGTAAACTTAATTTCGGTTGATTTGTTTTTTAATTGATGAATACGTTAAAAGATTTTCAAAGAATGATGTTTAATTTTCATGAATTCACTATTTTGGACCTTTTTTTGATGCATTTTTATTAAAATATACTGACTAATGATAGCAAAAGATTTACTGGAAGTTGAAATTTCACCATTGCAACATACTGATACAGCTGAGATTGCATTGCGTTGGATGGATGAATTCAAGGTTTCCCATCTTCCTGTATTAAAAAACGACAATTTTGTTGGGCTAATCTCAGAATCGGATATTTTGGATCGCATGGATTTAGACCAGACCTTAGACGTTCTTTTTGATCATTTGCCTCGACCTTATGTATTTGAAGATGCGCATATTTATGAAATCTTGCAGAAAATTTCTGAACACAAAATTTCTGTCGTACCGATTTTGACGAAAGAAGAAAAATATGTTGGTTGTACAACGGTGCATCAAGTCGTTGCTATGATTGGAA
Source organism: Chryseobacterium gleum (assembly GCA_945877005.1). GTDB lineage: Bacteria > Bacteroidota > Bacteroidia > Flavobacteriales_D > Crocinitomicaceae > CANHVK01. The sequence goes on along the minus strand of CAMCQL010000069.1, from coordinate 7,635 downwards.
ATACCGGAGGAATAAAAGAACATGGTGCTATTTTAGTGTTAGAAGTGAATCAAATCGATTATTCTTTGGCACAAATTGCACAAATTGTCGAAAGTAACAATGCGAAAATATTGAGTTCCTACATCATGTCATCACCTGATTCAACTAAATTGGAGGTGACATTAAAAATCAATAAAACAGAATTGGACCCAATCATTCGTACGTTTGAACGTTATGATTATACCATCAGCGCTTCTTTCCAAAAATCTGATTTTAACGACGATTTACAATTGCGTTACGATTCATTGATCAACTACTTGAAGTTATAATTGAATGTATGAATGTTGCAATTTATGGACGTAAGATTACACGTCAAAACAGTTTTGTATTTGCTCAAATCATTTCTATTCTTAAAGAATTTGGGTGGGTTCCTGTATTGGAAGAAGAATTAAAGGAACAATTGATTAAAAAAATAGGTTGTGGTTCCGATTGCGCTACTTTTTCTTCTTACCGTGATTTACAGTCGGGAATTGATCTAGTGTTTAGTATCGGAGGTGACGGAACATTTATTAAAACGGTAAGTTACATTCGCAACAGTGGTGTTCCCATCGTTGGAATAAATACGGGTCGTTTGGGTTTTTTAGCTAACATCCATCCAGAGCACATTGAAGAAACACTTGAAATGGTGAAACAGAAGAGGTATCAATTTCAAGAACGTTCGTTATTGAGTGTAACTACAGAAGATGCTTTGTTTGGCGATGATAATATCGCATTGAATGAATTGACTTTGCATAAAAAAGATACTTCTTCAATGATTACGGTCCATGCATTTTTAGACGGTAATTATTTGAATTCTTATTGGGCAGATGGGCTTATAGTTGGAACTCCAACAGGTTCAACGGCTTATAACTTAAGTTGTGGTGGACCTATCGTTACGCCTGGTTGTCAAGTTCACATGCTCACTCCAATTGCACCACACAATTTAAATGTTCGTCCAATGGTAGTACCCGATCACATGCCGATAAAATTGCAAGTGGAAGGAAGAGAACGTCGTTATTTGATCAGTTTAGATTCTACAACGAAAAGTATACCTCAAGGTTCAGAGGTCATTGTTAGAAAAGCTGATTTTATGATAAACGTGATGAAGTTTGAAGATTCTAATTTTTTGGATACGATTCGTAACAAAATGTCTTGGGGAATGGATAAGCGCAATTAATCCATTATTAATTTACTAAAAAATTATTTTTAAGCTGAGTTTATTGCACTACTTTTGCAGTGGCTTTTATAAATTATGCTCGCGATGAACACAAGAAAAAAAAACAGTAAGCCTAGTCCGCTTTCTAAATTAAAAGGACGTCCAAAAAAATTCTCTAACGGCGCAACAGCTGCTACCAAAGTAAAAGAGATTAAAAAAGATTTTCCTACGGCTGAAGTGAAAACAGATGCGAAAGAAGAAAAATCTAAATTAAAAACAAAACCACATTTCAAACAAAGGGAACGAAAAGGGGATCCAATGCCAAAATTCAACGAAAATGAAATTCGTTTGAATAAGTTTTTATCTACTGCTGGCGTTGCTTCTAGAAGAGATGCAGATGTATTGATTCAATCAGGTGTAATCAGTGTAAATGATAAAATTATTGTTGAGCTTGGATTTAAAATTCATCCTGGTGATGTGGTAAAATACGACGGTGAAACAGTTCAAGCGGAACATAAACGATATGTATTATTAAATAAACCAAAAGATTTCATCACTACAATGGATGATCCTTTGGGAAGAAAAACAGTAATGTCATTGGTTCGTAAGGCATGTAAAGAAAGAATTTATCCAGTAGGTAGGTTAGACAGAGATACAACTGGGGTGTTATTGTTTACAAATGATGGAGATTTAGCTAAAAAATTAACACATCCACGTTACAAAGCTGCTAAAATTTATCATGTTGAGTTACACAAAACATTCACTTCAGAGGATGCGGAGAAACTTAGAAAAGGGATTTATTTAGACGATGGAAAAATCGAATGCGATAAATTAGAGTTTATTCCAAACACGGGAGGACGAGAAATTGGAGTAGAAATACACTCAGGAAGAAACAGAATCGTTCGAAGAATGTTTGAAGCACTTGGTTATACTGTTGTAAAATTAGACAGAGTGCAATTTTCAGGATTAACGAAGAAAGATTTACCAAGAAGTTATTACCGCCATTTAACAGAGCAAGAAGTAGGCTTTTTAAAAATGAGTTAATTTCAATCAAGTGAAGTTGATTCGGTTTTTTACACTTTTTGTATTCTTTCTGTATTCTTTCTCAGGAAGAACTCAACTTGCAAAAGCGCAAGGGAAAGGCACCTTTTTTTTTGATTGGGGGTATGCTAAGTACGCCTATTTTCCTAGTAAATTGGTACATACAACGGGTGTTGATCAAACCATTACTTATACAAATGTAAGGGCGCAGGATCAGGCAACTGATCCTGTGGATGCCCTCGCTCCTTCGACTGCTTTTTCCACTCAATTTCATGCACAGTTTGGCTATTATTTTAAAAACAAATATTCTGTTTCATTGGCAATTGAACAATTGAAGTATGCTGTACGAGGAAAAGACGTAGCGCTTCCTTTTGTCTACGATCAATTAAAGGGTATTTTATATCCTCGAATAAATTTTTCGAGAACAGACAGATGGAGTGGTTCTTACGACCAACGGTGGACTTTATTAATGCATTACACCATAGGAGCAGGGCCATTGTTTTCATCGACGAATTTTCAAGTGAACGAATCTACTAATCCAAGTACTTTTTCTATTTCTGGATTAGGGTTAACGTTACAAGCAGCTCCACGTTTTGTATGGAGGCAACGATTTTATTTAGCACCAACGTTAGTACTTTCATATTTGCATCAATCTCGTGTAGCGATATCTGCTTCGATCGACGAATATATGTCTCAAAAAACGGCAGTTCTTGGAATGCAAATGGTAGGTGGATTTTACCTTCATAAACGAAAAAAAGGAGGTTGTATGTCATGTCCAGAATGGTAAAATAAATTAGTAATAGTGCATATAAATTAGTCAATTTTTAACTTTAAACACTTGTTTTACAATTAGATTTATTTTTAACAAGTTTATTGTCAATAATTTTTTTTGTAACTTGAGAAATAAAGTTTTAAACTTGTACTTCCGTTTTCTGGATAATTAGATATGTTGCGATTATTTTTAACTTCTTGTTTGGTATTATTGACGCATTTGTTGTTCGCAGCTTTGTCAATAGAAGGTACTTATCAAGGGAAAAATTTAATCGTTCAAAATCCTGAAGATCCTGATGGATTTGGATATTGTGCCACAAAGGTTACCGTTAATGGAAACATTATGCCGGGTGGTTTAGGTGCAAGTGCTTTTGAAATCGATTTTTCTTATTTTAATTTTAAGATAGGACAGCAAGTGTTCATCGTCATAGAGCACAACAAAAATTGTACTCCTAAAATATTGAATCCAGAAGTTTTATTGCCAAAAAGCACATTTAAAGTAACAGAAATCACTGTTTCTAATGCTGGTCGATTGTTTTGGGTGACTACGATTGAAGATGGTAAATTACCTTTTATTGTTGAGCAATACCGTTGGAATAAATGGGTCGATGTGGGACAAGTTCAAGGAAAAGGAAAAGGTTCTGGGACAAATCAGTATGAATTTCAAGTGGTGGCGCACTCAGGTGAAAACACCGTTCGCGTTGTACAAGTGGATTACACTGGAACAAAACGTACTTCGAAAGAGGTGAAATTTGAATCAAGTTTGCCAGATATTAAGAAAAATCCAATAAAGGTAAAAACAGACATTACATTTACAGCGGGCGATCAACCGATAGAAACGAAGTATGAAATTTACGATGCCTATGGAAATATTATTAAAAAAGGCTGTGGATCTTCAGTCAACTGTACAACTCTCGTAAAAGGTGCTTATTACATTAATTTTGATAATAAGACAGAGAAATTCTTCAAAAGTTAAGCGTGAATAAAATTGAACACATTGGAATTGCAGTTTCGAATTTAGAAGATGCAATTTCAGTTTACGAAAAATTATTAAACACTTCGTGTTATAAAACAGAAGCAGTCGAAAGTGAAGGTGTTTTAACGGCTTTTTTTCAAGTGGGAGAATCCAAAATAGAGTTACTTCAAGGAACAACTGAATCAAGTCCGATTTCTAAATTCATCTCTAAAAAAGGGCAAGGAATCCATCACATTGCATTTGACGTGAAAGATATTTTCGCCGAAGTATCGCGCTTAAAAGAGGAAGGATTCGTAGTATTGAATGAAATTCCAAAATTGGGTGCAGACAATAAACTTGTTGTCTTTCTTCATCCCTCTTCATCCAATGGAGTGTTAGTGGAATTGTGTCAAGAAAATAATTGAGTTATTTTTTCTTTGTTCGTTAAAAAATAAGTTTGTAAGCCAAGTTTATTCGCACTTTCTATGTGTTGTTCTGAGTCATCAATAAAAAGCGTTCTTGAAGCAGTAAGTTGATTCTCTCTCAATACTAATTCAAAGATTTCAGCATCAGGTTTTCTGAGTGCAATATCACATGAAAAGTAGACTTTTTCAAAGTAAGGATGCAATGTTTTCTCTTCTGAAACTTTTTGAAGTTCTCTGTGTACTTTTTGGATGTGAATGTCGTTTGTATTGCTTAACAAAAAGGTTCTTTTTTTATTTTTTAGTAGTTGCAATAACTCTAAATTTTCTTCCGGGAAGTTCAATATCATGGCATTCCATGCATCCACTACTTGTTTGGCTGTAGTTCCGCTTGGCAAATAATCTAACAAATGATTGACAAAATAAGGAATAGAACATTTTCCTTTTTCAAATTCATCAAATAATCCCGATTGTTGTGCTTGTGAGTAGAGGGTTGAGAAATGTTCGATGCCTAAATGCTCAAATGCTTTGGTTGTAAGTGTGTAATCTAAGTTGATTAATACTCCTCCTAAATCAAATAGGATTGCATCTATGCTTGATAAGTCAATTTTATTCATTGGTCAATTAGTTTATGATGGTATTTTAAAATTGGAATCGGTATACAAAGTTGGGAAAAAATCCTATTTGATAAGCTGTATTGATTGTATTTGTAACAACATTGTACCGTTGTGCGAATACATTTTGATGATTGGTGACATTGTTTATGTCAAGGTACAAAGCATTTGATATTTTCCATTTTTTACTATTTAATACTATCCCAAATTTAACGTCCAATCGTAAAAATTCAGGATTTCTCTCACTGTATGCTTTATCGGTATATTCTATTTGTCTTTTTTCAATTTGAGATGCAATTAAATTGACGGGTGTAAAATACCTTCCTCCTGCATGTGTAAATTTAACATCGATGGAAAACGTATTTTGATTGTCTTTTCCAATTTTAAATTCTTTTCCTACAAGAACGTTGTAAACAAATTTTGTATTGAACGCGGTGTTTCTTTCTACTTTATCACTCCCTGTGTAAGTAGAGGAATACAAGCTACTACTGAATAAACCATAATAACCATGACTAAAGAATTTTTCAAGTGTTAGTTCAATACCATAGTTTTTACCCTCTCCTTTATTTACCAAATTGCCTGTTTCATTTGGATTAAATGTTGCTCCAACATTTAAAACAGAGTAGCTACTTGGTGTTTCTGTTACGGGTGCATTGAGTATTTGTTGATAATAAACCTCTGATTTTAAACGCCAATTAGGAAACGGAAGTAAATCGTATCCAATTACGTAGTGATGACTTTTTGTGAAATCTAAATCAAGGTTACTTTGTTTTAAGTTCAGCTCTCTGTAAAAATAGATGTCAAGCGGTTGCATCTGGCTGTGGAAACCATAGCCAAAGCTAAAGGTGTTTTTAGCATTTGGTTGGTATTTTAAACCTGCTCTAGGTTCGATGGCATTTGATTTGTTCAATGCAAGATGCTGTGTGTGTAAACCAAGATTTAAAGTCAATTTATCGGTGAAGGAATGTTTGAGGTGAGCATAGGATTGAAACAAGGAAGTTTGATCTTTGGTGTCAAATATTTGAATCCAGTCAGGACTGAAGTTTCTAGTTTTATAAAATAGGTTTAAATTTAGTACCTCTTCAACGATCCCAATTTTAATAAAAGTTTTGGCATTGACTTTTAAATTATACGAAGTGTTTAGCACATACCTATTTTGTTGTGTAAAGTTTTTAATTACGGCTGTTTTTTCTTTAGTAACGGAGTTTACAGAATCTTCGTCATAATGAGAACCTGTTGAACTTACACCGATAATGGTTTTCAAATAGGATTTATCATTGATTCGAATAAAATGGGATAAGCCAACGACTCTTAGTTTGCTTGTAAAATAAGAGTCCCTATTTGGAATTGCGAATAAATCATTCGTATCTGGATTGTCGTGTTTAAAGTTTACTTGGCTATTTCCATTGATTCCAAAGAGTGAGAATTTACCCAATTTTGTTGAACCACTATTGATTTTAAAAGAGAGGTCTTGAAAAAATGGAGTGGCTGTTGTTCCGATATTGAACCCCATTTTCTGAGCGATTCCAGTGAATGCATGTCTATAGGAAATTAAGTAAGACGAACCATTTCCTTTTTTAATAGGACCTTCCGTCATCGCTTCTAATCCTGTAATCAGTCCAAATTGAAATAAATGTTCGCGTTTATCTGTGTTTCCATTCCGTAATCCTAAATCAAAAACACCAGCGTTTGCGTTTCCATATTCAGCTGGAAATGCGGAAGTGAAGAAATCTGAGTTCTTTAATAAATTCGTATTGATTGCGCTAACGGGTCCTCCCGTATTTCCCATTGTTGCAAAATGGTTAGGATTTGGCACATTTAATCCTTCAATTCGCCACAATACCCCTGAAGGAGAATTACCTCGAATCACAATGTCATTTCGCGCATCATTATTCGCGTTTACTCCAGCAAAGTTAGCCGCCAAACGCGAAGGATCTGATCGACCTCCAGCAAAACGATTGACTTCTTCTGTACTGAATGATCGCGCACTGACTGTCGATAATTCATTGATTGTTTCGTGTTTTTTTGAACCTGTGACAACCACTTCGTTTACTTCATTGATCAATTCTTCCATACTGAAGTCAAGCACGACTTCTTTTCCCGAAGTCACAATCACATTGGGAATGAGTAATTCTTTGTATCCAAGATATTTTAAATGAAGATCGTACCTCCCTGGAGCGATGTTTTCCAGCTTAAAATTCCCTATGTTATCAGTAAGTGTTTTTGTCGGTGGATCTGTTTTCAATGTCACAACTACTCCTGGTAATGTCACTTGAGATTCTTTGTCCATAACATTTCCTTTAACAGTTTGATTTTGAGAGAAATGTAAAAATGGAATAAGTAATAGCACTGTAAAAAGTATTGTTTTCATAAAGTATCTTTTTTTTGTAAATCTTATGTAACTATTTAGTTTTTGTTTACGTATTATTAAATGACATCGAATTTGATATTATTTGAAGTATTTTGTCATTATTTGAATAATTAACAATAATTTTGTCATTTGTTTGATGATTTTAAAGTGTGAAAGTAATAAAAGTTGGGTTTGATAAAAAAAACCAGATACGATTTTAAATAAATGGGATTATTCAAAGGATCTTTTAAAATGAAAAAATGTAGATTAGAAATAGTTTTTTTACTATTTTTCTTTTCTTCTTTTTC
>CAMCQL010000068.1 GCA_945877005.1 Chryseobacterium gleum | reverse complement strand
CTGTTCGGACAATCTTCTATTAGAGGTTTAGTAACGGACCAAGCTACAGGTGAAACACTACCTGGTGTTAAAATAACTTTAGAAGGAACACAAAAAATAACATTGACAGATTTTGACGGAAAATTTAATTTCAATGGAATACCTGAAGGTAATTATTCAGTAACAGCAAAATATGCTACTTATACGACTAAAACAATAACAGATGTAGGAGTTAAAACAGGTGAACCTACCATTTTAAACATTGCAATGGGTTCTGCTGTAAGTGAACAACAAGAAGTAGTTGTTACCGCAACGATGAAAAAAGAGAGTAATTCAGCACTACTATTAGCGCAGAAAAACGCAACGACTGTAAGTGACGGGATATCTGCTGAATCCATCAAAAGAACTCCCGACAGAAGTACAAGTGATGTATTGAAAAGAATCTCTGGTGCAAGTATACAAGACAATAAATTCGCTGTCATTCGTGGATTGAACGATCGTTACAATGCAGCATATATTAACGGGGCACCACTACCTAGTTCAGAATCAGACAGAAAAGCGTTTTCATTTGATATTTTCCCAGCGAACATGTTAGATAATTTAGTAATCATAAAAACAGCAACTCCAGAACTTCCTGCAGAATTTGCTGGAGGTATTATACAGGTAAACACCAAAAGTATTCCAGAAGAAAATTTTCAATCTCTCTCTATTGGTGGAGGTTACAATACAATTACAACTGGTAAAGAAAAAATGACTTACAAAGGAGGTAAGTTGGATTGGTTAGGAATTGACGACGGTTCAAGAGCTATGCCAAAAGGAATTCCAGCGACAAAGTTCGACCAAAAATTAGGAGCTGAATTAGCAAAAAACAATGTAACTGACTGGACAACATCGTATGAAAAACAAAAACCAAACATGAGTTTTCAATATTCAATCGGTAGGAATAAAGAACTCAAAAATATGAAACTTGGAATGGTAGGAGCTATTAATTACAATAACAATACCGTATTCAATACCATGACTGAAAACAGGTACGATGCATTTGCTTCTACCCTGCCTGATTCAAAATTCATCAATGAAATTGCTACCAACCAAACGTTATTTGGAACCTTGTTAAATCTTTCATTAAAACTGAATGAAAACCACCAATTAAGTAGTAAAAACTTATACAGTATCAACTCTGACGATCGTTTCATCTTAAAAACAGGAAAATTAGAAGGCGACTCAGTAATACAAACAGCTCGTTGGTTTACTTCAAACCAAATATTTACAAGTCAATTAATTGGTAATCACTATTTCCCAACACCAAAAATCAAATTAAATTGGGTAGGTTCAATTGGAACAGTTCGAAGAGATATTCCAAATTTACGAAGAACGAGAGCGATCAAGACAGAGGGCGGGGAATACCAAGAATTGGTGTTATCAGCAGGGAACACAATCTCAGACGAGTACTCAGGAAATAGTTTCAATGCAACCAACTTAGAAACAATTAAAAGCTTCAAGGCGGATGTGAATTACCAATTTCAAATAGGAAAACATCTTAAAAATGAAGTAAAATCTGGAATTTTTGTACAAGGGAGAAATCGAGATTTCAAAGCGCGTCAATTACAATATTTCACTAAAAATCAAGAATTACAAAAAATATACTACAACGAACTATTTACTGCTCAAAATATGGGGGAGGATAAATTGTACTTTATAGATGGTTTTAACCAAGAAGACAGTTACAAGGCTAGTTCATTTTTAAGTGCTGGATACCTACAATTAGATCAAAAAATTAAAAACATTCGACTAATATGGGGAGCGAGGGCAGAAAATTATGCGCAAACTTTAAATACATTCAAACTTGGAAAACCATTGGATATTGTGTATCCTACAGTCTTGGATCTACTTCCTTCTGCAAACTTTATTTACTCCATCAATGAAAAACAAAACGTTCGATTGAGTTATTCCAAAACAATCAATCGTCCTGAGTTTAGAGAATTAGCGCCCTTTTTATTCTATGATTTCACGAATGGTATGTCAACGAATGGAAACGACACCTTAGTGAGAGCACGTATTGATAATTTGGACTTTAGATACGAGATTTACCCAGGAAAAGGTCAAATGTTTTCAGTTTCGGTATTTAACAAAAACTTTGAAAGACCAATCGAGCCTACATTGTTCGGGAACGAAACAACCATTGTTTATAGAAATGCGAAAAAAGCACAAAACTATGGTATGGAATTAGAATTCCGTACAAATTTAGCATCCTTGTTAACTGTAGATAGCGCAAATGTTTTAGATGATTTCACCTTGTTTTCAAATATCGCAATCATTCGTTCAAAAATTGATGTTGACTCTACTTCACGACCACTACAAGGACAATCTCCTTATATTTTCAATGGAGGAATTTCTTATCAAAACGAAAAACATGCGTTCTCAGTTTCGTTAAGCGCAAACAGAGTTGGAGAACGAATCTATATCGTAGGTCAAGCTCTTACTGAAGGAGGAAAAATATATTACAACCATATTTGGGAGAATTCACGCACATTCTTAGACTTGCAATTAACCAAAAAATTATTGAAGAAAAAATTAGAACTAAAACTTAACATTCAAAATATTTTGGCACAAGACCAAGTGTTTTACCAAAATAGTATAACAAATGAACGAACAGGAAATGAAACTTTAAACCAATTAGTTTTTGGAAACAAAGACAATTTAGACGGATATAACGCAGACAAAGACAGAAAAGTTTGGAGCACAAACTTTGGTAGAATATTTTCTTTTTCAGCTGCTTACAATTTTTAAACGATTCTTTTTTCAATGACCAATGGGTGTCCGTTCAATTCGAGACACCCATTTTTGTTTACACTAAGACATTCTGTCAGCAATAAGTGAAGGGCATCAAAATTGAAGGTAAAACAATAAAAAAACCTTGAAAACTAAAATAGACTACGAATTATTAATATATCCTTTACTACTTCTCGTATTCATGTGGATAAGTTATTGGGGGCAAACCACATTACCCTTTAATTATTCTTCATTGGGCATACAACCAAGAAGTGCATTTGGTTTGATAGGAATTCTTTTTGCTCCTTTATTGCATGCAACATCGGATCTAAAACACATAGTCAACAACAGTATTCCGATTTATTTTTTATTCTTAGCATTGTTGTATTATTTCAAAGAAATTGCATTGAAAATAGTTGTTCTAACTTGGTTGGTAACAGGTTTAATTACGTGGTCAATTGCCTTGGAACCTGGTTCTATCCATATTGGTATGAGTGGGGTCATCTATGGATTAGCACTGTTCTTGTTTATAAGTGGCAGCCAAAGCAAACAACGTACACTTCAATCCCTTTCATTACTGATTGTGCTATTATACGGAAGCATTATTTGGGGTGTTTTCCCGATGGAAGAGGGTGTTTCCTGGGAAGGTCATTTGTCAGGAGCAATCACCGGTAGTTTATTGGCAATTATTTACAAGAAAAAAGAAATACGTACGCATTCACTGCCGTTACAAGAAAAAATTGAACTAAATATAGGGAATCAATACCAAGAGGAACTTGGCTTACTTCGAACAAAATACGAGACGAATCAATCACTGCGTATTTCGTATACATGGAAAACAAAAGAAGAAAATTCTAATTAGAACGTAAACTGATTAATTCCTTCATTTTAGAAACCGAAATCTTACGAATTATTTTTGAGGGGTATTTATAATTAGATCCCTTAAAAAATCCAATAATCAAAAATAAACTAGCTGTTAGCTGTAAACGTGAAAACAACTGAAAAGCAGAACGAAGGACGTAAAGCAATGATTGTCTTTTTTCTTTACAACCTCGTCCAGCATCCATCCATGCTTTTTGTGCATTAAAATGATAATTTAACTTAACAAGATTCGCATCTACCGGTCGAACAACTTTAAACCTTCGTGCCAATGCATAGTAATAAGGATAATCCTCCCAGGAGAAGTATTCTTCGTACAACCTACCCAACATTAATTGTAAAAAAGGATACCTAAATAAAACTCCATTCAATGAATAAAAAGGTACTTTTTCTGTCTTTGATAAATAATTAGGGACAATCATTACATTGTCAATGTCATCAATATTAGCCGATAAAATAGAAGTGAAATACCCTTCAGACAACTGAAAGTCATCGTAAAACAAACAAACATAATCCGTGTGAATTTTTGATTGATTCACAAATTTCAATCCTTCATTCAATCCTTCTGGGATACTTATGGAATTTTCAACAGAAAATAGGATGCCTTCGTACCCAAGATTGAGTTCTTTCGAAAGTGTATGTTGTTTAGCTAAAACAATTGTTAAAGAAAAATGACTTTTAGAAGAGCGTAATTCACGAAGTAAACCATCAACTGTTTGAGCTGGATGGGTCGAATTAGGAGATAGGTACAATACAACGGATAAAAACATCTTATTTTCTTTCAAAATTAAGTCATATCTATAAAAACATAATTAACGGTAAATAAATAAATCATTATGATTAATATGTATCATTACACTTATTAATATCAATTAATATTTAATTGACCTACATATAATACAAACGCCCTACTTTTGAAATAAAAAGGTGCGAAAAAAAATTAGAGGTATTCTTCAACACAAAGAAATACAAAGACTGTTGAAAAATTTTCTTTCTATGTCAGTGGTACAACTTCTTCAGCTACTCACACCTGTATTAATTGTTCCTTTTTTGATAACCAAAATCGGATTTTCTTTGTATGGAAACATTACTTTCATTTTCTCGATCATTGCTTATTTTTTTTCTGTAACAGACTATAGTTTCAAAGTGAGTGCAACTCGAGATATTTCAACAAATCTCCACAATTCTGATGCAATTAAAGAAATAATCAAAAATGTAATCACCATCAAAGCAATCATGTTCCTGTTTTCTATCAGTGTAATTGGATTGATTGCCCTAGTATATCCTCCTATTAGAATACACGGTGCAATCTTAAGCTTTGGGATACTGTTATTAGCTGGGTATGCATGGTCGACAGAATGGTATTATTTAGGAATTGAAAACACCAAACAATATGCTGTAATACAGGTCGTAAGTAAATTAATTTTTCTTGGCGGTTGTGTTGTATTAGTAAAAGATGAAAACGATTATTTATTTTATCCAATGTTATTAAGTACCACAACATTTTTAGGAAATTCATTGCTTTTGTGGAGGGTACTAAAAAAACATAAAGTTACGCTTCTAACGATTGATCAAAAAGAAATTAAATCTACACTAAGAAAAAATTTTCCACTGTTCTTAAATCAATTTGTTCCAAACTTATACAATAACAGCGGTGTTGTTGTTATTGGCTTAATGACTTCAAGCACACAAGTAGGTATGTACGATTTATTGAAAAAACCGGTCGATTTGATTACCACCTTGATAAGCGTTCTTTCCAAAAGCATCTTTCCTTTTATGAACAGAAAAAACAGTTCCTTCGAAAAATACAGAAGATTTATGCTTGGGTTGAGTACCGTGCTTTTCATTCTCTGTTTGTTTGGAACCTTACCGTTTTTTCAATTTTTAAATATTCCATTTACTACACGTTACTTAGTCACCTATCTTTTATTGATTTCAAGTGTATACGGTTATGTAATCTATGATTGTTACGGTGTAAATTATTTAATAGTTCGCAACAAAGACAAACTAGTTATGAAAAACACCTTAATCGCTTCCCTGATTGCATTTGTATTCGTGGTACCCATGGTATATTTATGGGGATGCATGGGTGCCGCACTAAATTTATTAGTAGCCCGAATATTAATGGGTGTTGGATTAATGATACAAAAACACAAACTCAATGATTCAGAAAATTAATTATATTCTCCAAAAAATAGTGTCTTTAATTGTTGGTGTTGAAATGAAATTCAAACAAAATCTGACACTTGAAACTTCAGTGAAATTTTTAAAGCGACCTGCTATTTTAATTCACTCAAAAGCAACAATTAAAATCAAAGAAAATTGTACCATTAATTCCTCCAACTATGGGTACCATTTAAACATGCACAATCGCGTAAAATTATACGCTGACCGAGAAAACGCGACGATTGAAATTGGAAAAAATTCGCGTATTAACGGGGCATGCATTCACGCTTTTAATAAAATTGTAATAGGTGAAAATTGTTTGATTGCAGCAAATACACAAATCATTGACGCAAATGGTCACGAACTGATGATGAAATCACCTGAAAAAAGAATTCATTCTTCAGACAAAGGGAAAGAAATCATCATCAAAGACAATGTTTGGATTGGTGCCAATTGTTTTATTCTAGGTGGAACAACCATCGGAGAAGGTAGTATAATTACTGCTGGAAGTAGTGTAAAAGGAACAGTACCCGCAAGATGTATTTATGGAGGAAATCCAGGCCAGATATTAAAACAATATTGATTAAAAATTAAGCGAATTTTAATAAAAAAACAGATAATTAATAGCAATAACACAATCATATAAAATTTATGATTTAACTTCACAAAAAAAAAGAAATGGAATCAAAAAAACTTTTAATAACTGGTGTAGCTGGGTTTATCGGGTCAAATTTGGCAGAATATTTCGTCAAACAAGGTTATTATGTAGTAGGATTAGATAACTTTTCAACTGGAAAATGGGAAAACATAGCTCACCTATCCCATAATCCAAATTTCACGTTTATAGAAGGGGACATTCGAAATTTTGAAGCATGTACAACTGCTGTGAAAGGATGTAATTACGTGCTGCATCAAGCTGCATTGGGTTCTGTACCGAGATCTATCAATGACCCTATTACATCAAACGATGTAAATATCAATGGTTTTTTAAATATGATTACGGCAGCAAGAAATGAAAATGTCACTCGATTTATTTATGCAGCAAGTTCTTCTACCTATGGTGATTCCGAAGCACTTCCAAAAGTGGAAGATGTAATCGGAAAACCACTTTCTCCCTACGCAATTACAAAATACGTCAATGAATTGTATGCCGATGTATTCTCTAAAACCTACGGCATTGAAACAATAGGTTTACGATACTTCAATGTATTCGGAAGAAAACAGGATCCAAATGGTGCGTATGCAGCTGCAATTCCAAAATTTGTGTTGCAATTCATGCGCTACGAAAGTCCTGTGATTAATGGCGACGGAAATTTCTCAAGAGATTTCACCTACATTGACAATGTCATTCACATGAATGAGTTAGCAATTAACACATTAAACAAAAATGCGGTCAATCAAATTTACAATACTGCTTTCGGTGACCGTACCACATTAAATGATTTGGTGAAAATTATACAACAAGAATTAAGTGTGTTGGATCCAAATATTGCGGAAGTGAAAATCATTCACGGACCGAATAGAATTGGAGACATTCCTCATTCACTAGCAAGCATTGAAAAAGCAAAAAGCTTACTCAATTATGCGCCAAAATTCAATTTAGAAGCAGGTTTAAAAGAAGCAATTCATTGGTATTGGAAAAACTTAAAACAAACAGTCTAGATTTTATCCTATTGAAATCTTTAGTTTTATCACCTTGATGTATACTTAAAGATGTATAAGTTAGAAAATTTAAGACCGTTTCAAAAGTTATAAATCGAGGCGGAAAAAAATTTAATGACGGTTCCGATTGCTATAGATTACTATTGTAAATTGATGCTGTTAATTTTTTGATTCAACGATGAGTGAAGGGTTTCGGACCGGCCTTAATTTGTCAATGTTTGAATTCATTCCATTAAAAATCTTGCGCACTATTCATATAGGGTTAATATTAAGGTAAAATAACTTAACTCAAAACAACAAAACCATAACTTTCTCGTCACAGAAAGGTAACTGCCTACATTCCATAGATTCAAAGATACTTTCGAACTTTATCATAGAAAAAACCAATCCAATCTATAATGAATAATTCAAGTAATTCAGAGTCTAAACCAATTCGAATCGGAATACATGCCCGTGAAAATAGCTTTTCAGAACGATGGATTTCTTACTGTAAAAAAAACAACATTTTATTCAAAATAATCGATTGTGGTTCGTTCAATGTAATTGAAGAAATTAAAAATGAAAACATTACACATGTTCTTTGGCACCTCAATCACGCCTCCAATAAGGAACAAACCATGGCTCCCTATTTATTGAATTGTTTGGAAGAAATGGGCATCGGTGTTTTTCCCGATTATGGAACACGTCAACATTTTAACGACAAAATCGCACAATACACCAAAATGGTAGCAATCAATGCACCGATGATTCCAACATACATCTATTTCGATGAAAGTGAAGCGAAAAACGCACTTAAATCGTTTGATTTTCCAATAGTCAGCAAACTAAAAGGTGGTGCAGGTTCTACTTCAGTGAAACTGATCTCTTCCAAAAAAGAAGCACAACAACTGATTGAAAAAATGTTCAACATTGGTATTGGAGCAAGTCCGAAAGTTTTTGAAAACATCGATCAGAAATTACGACTCTCAAAAAAAATAAAAAATCCTTTGAGACTGATCGCAAAAGTTAAAAAGCATCTGAAAAATGTGGCAACAGAAAAAAAGTCAAATGCAATTGAACGAAATTATGTCTTATTTCAAAAATTTCTTCCAAAAAACGATTACGATACACGAATTATTGTAGTAGGAGAAAGAGCTTTTGGGATTCGCAGATGGAATAAGAAAAATGATTTTAGAGCCTCTGGAAGTGGATTAATAGATGCGGATCCAACGAAAATTGATTTAAAAATAATTCAACAAGCTTTTAAAGTGAATGAACAACTTAAAATGCAATCAGTTGCTTTTGATTTTATTTACGATGAAAAAAAAGAGCCGAAAATCATTGAATTTTGTTTTGGATTTACAACAAAAGCATACGATATATGTCCCGGATATTGGAAAAAAAATGGGGAGTTTATAGAAGAGACGTTCAATCCACAAGAATGGATGATCCAACAATTAATTGAAAAATAAATTAATTGGAACTCAAAGAATTACTTCACGAACGAACGTACTTAGATGTAGTAATTATTTTACTTTATCTTGTCGGCATAGTTGTAATCTCCAATAACTACCTTAAAATAAGCAGAAAACACTT
>CAMCQL010000067.1 GCA_945877005.1 Chryseobacterium gleum | reverse complement strand
ACTACATCAAGCAATTGAAATTCAAGCGGCTTATACAAAGGAACAACAACTTCCACTTGTTTTTCAACAATTTCATTATAACAGACATCTTTGACCTGCAATTTGAAATTTGATGTCGCACTAGGTAATACAATTATACTAGATGAAGTTTCATTATTGGACCATAAATAAGAATACGGCAAAATACCACCTTTAATAGTGGGGGTTAATTTAATTGGAACTCCTTTACACCTAATCGTATCATTCGCTAAACTTATCTCAACAGGATCTACGTTCTCAAAATAAAAAACCAAAGTATCTAGAAAATAAGTCCCACAACGATCTGGAAACTTTAAAATTAATAGTAAGGAATCTTTTGGATCAGAAATTCTGTCAAATAAAGAACTAAAACTAAAAGATGCTTTTGTTTGACCAATTGGAATTGTAATTTGACTGGGGATTTGACTGAAATCAGTATTCATTACCGCTGATCCTTTTAATTCAATAGGAATGACAGCATTTACATCTTTCGTCGTTTGTTTAGTGATTTCAACAGTAGCACTACTACACCCTTCCGCCAATGTGTTTGGGGAAGAAAAATAATCGTTGGATACAGTTGCTTTACTATCAAAATCCATTTCAGAATTTAAACTATTTGCTTCTAAAAAAATTGCAGAATCGTATTTTTGATCATTGCAATCTGCGATTACTAAAGTCAAATGGTATTTTTTACCACATTGTACTTTCGCTATTGCCGTCAACACCTTTGTGAATCCATCAAATTGAACTGTATTTACTGGATTTTCAATAAAATAGGATGTGTTTTTATATTGATTTACATTGTTAATTGTAACCGGTTCACCACTGGGTAACTTGGCAATATTCGTACTATTAGAAAACCCAGGACCTTCAATAAAAAAACCGAAAACATCGTTGTATCCTTGCCCTTCATCTTTCAATGTTTTAGGGTTATCTACAAACTCTGTATATTCTTCAGAAGCAAATACATATCTAAATTTAATTGTATCAGAATAAGGTATAAAATCAAACTCTAGCACTGAGGCATCCGCTGTATTTTTACCCACAAGACTAGAAAGAATTGAATTCCCTGGTAATCCTAACTCAGTAGTCATCCTATCTGTACTGTTAGGTCCTGCTGCATCACTGATTCTACCAGTAGACATAACAACTCCTCTTTCTAAACCAATATTTGATTTGGAACCATCAAAGTATCCCATCGAACCTTTGAATTTAATATTAGAAACATACACTCCTTTTCCAAGAAGAACGTTTTTAATTAAATCACTATTATTCGGATAATTTGTTGTAGAAAGTTGAGAAAAGGTATGAAAACTACTAAAAAATACGACCCAAATTAAACTTATTAATCTGAATTTAATTAGATGGTATTTTTTAGTTGAATCATTCATTAATTCGTTTGTTGAATCGTACACAAAGAATGATAAATTCCTTTTTTATCAAACAATTCATGATGTGTACCTTGCTCAGCAATTTCACCCTTTTGAAGAACAATGATCCAATCTGCATTTCTAACCGTACTCATTCTATGTGCAATTACGATTGATGTTCGATTCGCCATTAATTTCTCTAGTGCATCCTGAACTAATTTTTCGCTTTCTGTATCTAACGCAGAAGTAGCTTCATCTAGTATTAATATTTCTGGATTTCTCAAAACTGCTCTTGCAATGCTTAATCTTTGTTTTTGACCACCTGACAACTTATTTCCGCGCTCTCCGATATTTGTATTATAACCCTCTTCTAACTGAGAAATAAACTCATGCGCATTTGCAATTTTTGCTGCTTCTATGATTGAAGATTGTTCTACATTTTCAAGACCAAACGCAATATTATTATTAATTGAATCATTAAAAAGAATTGATTCTTGTGTTACAATACCAATATGACTTCTTAAATCTGTCAACGAAACATTTTTAATATTCAAGTCATCAAAAAGAATTTGTCCCTCTTGTATGTCATAAAACCTTGGCAATAAATCAGCTAAAGTAGATTTTCCACTTCCAGATTCTCCAACCAACGCAATTGTTTTACCTTTCGGTACGATAAAGGAAACATTCTTCAACACCCAATCTTCTTTGTATTTAAACGAAATGTTTTTGTACTCAATTCCTTTTTCCAATCGTTCAAGTTGAATCGGTGTTTCAATCTCATAAATTTTCTCATCTGAGTCCAATATTTCATTGATTCGTTCTTGCGAAACTTTTGCCTTATTGATGCATGAAAT
The DNA here is from genome assembly GCA_945877005.1 of Chryseobacterium gleum. GTDB lineage: Bacteria > Bacteroidota > Bacteroidia > Flavobacteriales_D > Crocinitomicaceae > CANHVK01. Next base: position 6,834 of record CAMCQL010000067.1, on the reverse strand, counting down.
GCAAAATGCTATTCCTGAAATCGGTCGTAATAACTGAGAAAAAACAATTATGAATGTTAAAAATTCTTCTCCTGTTAACTCGTTTGTTGAATTTCCATCTAAGATCATTTTACCCCCGAACCAAACAATCCCCATAAGTACAGCTGCACCTAAAAACTCGTTCAACGGAGAAGATAAATCTTTTTTTCTAAAGGTCAAAGTTGTTAATTTTTGATGCCTTAAATTTATTTTACGAAAAACATCCGTTACATAAGGAACAGCATTAAATGCTTTAATAATTCGAATTCCTCCTAAATTCTCATCCATAGAAGAAAACAATACACCCATTTGTTCTTGTCCTTCTTTAGCTGTTTTTTTCAAACTTTTTCCTATTCTAGAGATAATAAGCGCAGAAATAGGTAATAAAATAAGAGAGATTAAGGTAAGCGTAGGACTCCAATAAACCAATACAGCTAGATTAATTATTATTGCAATTGGTTCTCTAAAAAGTAGTTCCAACATACATACCACAGCTGTTTCAATTTCACTCGCATCACTGTTCATCCGAGACATAATGTCACCTTTACGTTCTTCCGTGTAGAACGAAAGCGGTAATTTCATTGCTTTTGTAAACAACTTATCTCTTAAATCTCTCACTACCACCATTCTTAATTCAGACTGATGGTAAACAGCCATATAACGAAATACGTTTTTAATCAAAAATGCAACCAAAACAGTAACACACACAAAGAGTAGGGCTTCTTCCGGATTTCGCTTCACCATCGATTCCATGAAATATTGGTATAATTTTGACGAATATTCAAAAAAAGCAATAAATCCACCTTTATAAACAGGCTCACTCACAACAACTAAATCCTTATGATTCTTGAAAATTAGTTGAAGAAAAGGAATAAATAAAATTAAAGAAATTAAATTGAAAATAACAAACATTAAATTAGAAAAGATGACTAGAAAAGCCCGCCATTTATAGTAAAATGTTTGTTTGTATAAATCTTTATAAGCGCGCATCTAAACTTCTTTAGTTGAAAATAAATAATCAAAAATTTCTTGATCACCTTCTGTAAATTCTATGTGCCTCCTACCCATCATGGCTTTCGCCACTTCAATAGCTTTCGTCTTGTCAAATACCTCAAAGGAATTACCACCTCCCCAGCTAAAAGAAGGAATGAATTTTTCAGGAAACTCTGAACCAAAAATATTTGCACAAACTCCTACTGTAGTAGCAGTATTTAACATCGTGTTAATTCCAGTTTTACTGTGATCTCCCATCACTACCCCCATGAATTGAATCTCTGTCTTATCGATTGTTTTCGACTCATAAGAATAAGTGGCAACATTCGAATAATTATTTTTAAGATTGGAAGAATTTGTATCCGCTCCTAAATTACACCATTCACCAAGGATTGAATTCCCTAAGAAACCATCGTGACCTTTATTTGAATAAGCTTGAAAAACAACATTATTGACTTCCCCTCCTACCCTACAATGTGGCCCAATAGTCGTAGGTCCATATATTTTTGTCGCCAATTTAACACACGCCTCTTCTCCTAATGCAAAAGGTCCCCGAATCACTGACCCCTCCATTACCTCACTATTTTTACCTAAGTAGATTGGTCCAGATTTGGTGTTCAAAATACATGCTTCAATGTTTACGCCATCTTCAATAAAAATCAAGTTTTTATCCCCAATTATGGTATTTGTAGAAGAAATAGGATTCGATGTTCTGTTAGTTGTCAACCACTTGAAATCATTGATAATCGCCTCCCCATTTCGTTGAAAAATCTCCCAACGGTAACGAATTATTAGCGCCTCACCGCAATACTTAATTTGTTCCGTTGCCGTTATTCCTTTCCTAGCAATCCAATGTTCATCAACAATTAACTCTTGCCCATCTTCTAAAACTTCACAAATTGCTAAAAGCTCATCGTTAAATATGACCGCAGCATTTAAATATAAATCTGCAGAAGTAATCGTAGGGAACTTTTTACTTAAATATGCTTCTGTTTGAAAATAAACTTCTGAATCAGGAAAAGCCAAACGAACTCGTTCATCGTTCGTTAATATTCCCATTCGTAAATTTCCTAATGGACGAGTTAGCGTCAATGGTGCAAACCTTAAATGCAATCCATTATCACAAAGTATTATTTTCATTTATTACTAATTTGTTTTTTGAAGAAATCAAGAATAATCCTAGAAAAGTAAATAACCCATTTACAATCAATAATTCATACCCAAAAATATATCCATCGAACCATCTCACAGAATTCAACGCCAAGAAATAACACAAAATTGGTGCTATCAAACAGACAACCACAGACATTTTATCAATAATAACTCTATTTGTAAGAATACCAAAAGAGAATAATCCTAGAAGTGGCCCATAAGTATAACTTGCAATCTTTAAAATAGTCCCTATCAAATCACTATCTTTGTGATTTTGAATATATACTTCCGTCAAAAGAATAATTATTAAAAACAATAAAGAGAAACCAATATGTACTAACAATTGAGTTCGTTTTTTCTGAATTTCAGTTTTAGTTGAAAAATTCAAAAAATCAATGCAAAATCCAGTTGTTAAAGCTGCTAAAGCGCTATCAGCAGAAGCATAAGAGGATGCTGTAATACCTAACAAAAAAAATACTCCAGCAATCGTTCCAAAATTACCTAATGCTAAAGTGGGAAAAACATGATCAGTAACCACTACACCATCTGACATAGGTAGTAAAACCCCTTTTTCTTTAGCAAATACATAAAGTGCACCACCTAATATAAGAAATAAAAAATTAACTATAACTAAAACAGCGGTAAAGGAATACATATTCTTTTGAGCATCTTTAATCGATTTACAAGTAAGATTTTTCTGCATTAAATCTTGATCTAAGCCAGTCATTGCGATAGCAAGGAAAACGCCGCCAAAAAACTGTTTTGGGAAATACATCGTGGATTTGTAATCATCAAAGAAAAAAACTTTCGTCATTGAGTATCCGGCAGAAGTTTTAGTTGAGGTAATTTTACTAAACAAACCAAACAAATCTACATCTAATGATTTCGCTATTGTTAACGTGCACAAAACAACTGCTGTAATAAGGAAAAAAGTTTGAAAAGTATCTGTATAAACAATTGTTTTTATACCACCTTTGAAAGTATATACCCATATCAAACCTACAGTTGTCATCGCTGTAACCCAATAAGGTACTCCTAACTCCTCAAACAAAAATAGTTGCAATACAAATGTGGCCAAGTATAAACGGATGGCTGACCCTAAAGTTCTTGAAAGAATAAAAAAAGCGGCTCCTGTTTTGTACGTAAAAAATCCAAATCGTGCTAATAATATCTCATAAATAGATACAACATTCATTTTATAATACATCGGCATTAAGACCTTTGCAATAATTAAATAACCAATTACATAACCGAGTACAATTTGAAAATAAGCCATACTTTCAGTCAACACCTTACCAGGGACAGAAATAAATGTTACACCAGACAAAGAAGCGCCTATCATTCCGAACGCTACAAGGTACCAAGGACTTTGTTTATTTCCTGTAAAAAAAGTAGAGGAATCAGCATTTCTTGAAGTTAAAAATGCAATCAAAATTAACACCAAAAAATAAGCAATAAGAACTGTTGCAACCAACGGTGCAGTCATAAGAACAAAGTTTTATCAAAGTGTAAATTTAATCTATTTTTCACTATGATTTAAACTTCATCCTACGATTTCATTTTTTTTAATGTCGAGTTATAGAATTTGAATACAGTTTAAAAACTGTTCTAATAAAAAAACATGATTCGATTCAATTTAATAGAAGATTCACTGTATTCAAATTATTTAAATCTCAAACACCATATTAGAATTCTAATTTTTATCCTACCAAATTGCAGGTGAGTATTTATTGTTTAAATGTTGTATCTCACTCAAGCGTTAGCTTAAAATAAATGCACTTTCTGCTATTTGCAGGTAATAATCAAATTTACTTTTCATGTTATAATTAAATTTCCAATTTAAACTCCAGTTATAATCGATGATTATTTAGTTTTTTCAAATTAGTTTCTTTCTACATATTTGTAACACCATCTGGTAAATCTTAAAATGTTGGATGACTACATATCTTATCCGTTGAATTCTCATAAAAACTCTCCTCTAATCCAATTGGAACATGTATTATTTCATTGCTTTTAACCACCCATAACGAATGGGCTTCCCCTCTTCTGGAGAAGGTATCAAGGGCATTATTAATTGCCATATTTTTACCAAAAGCATGAACAGATCCAGCATGTTTGAACGAAGCACCAGGTTTTACTTGGATAAATACCTCCCACAATTCTCCAAATGTATTTTGTGTTTCCATTGTTTTTTCTTTAAATTAATTTAATAGATGGCAATAATTGTATCTTTCATTCCTGAGAACTCATACGAATCTCCAACTTTTTTATCACGAATTGAATTATAGATTGGAGCATCTGTTGAAACTCCAACAATTTGATTCCCTTCATACGCAAAAGGTGAAATTGCAACACCAATAAAAAACATAAACTTTTCAGTTTTTACAACTGCACCAGTTCCTACTTTTTCTTTATGCGTAAAATCAATTCTCGCTAGTTTATCAATTTCCACCAATGTTTTACTTAATTGATTTTTTAATATCTGAATCATATCATTGGACTCATTTTGTTTGGAATAATCTTCTGGATCTAACGTATCTCCTTCTTCCAAATCGGACATTGATTTATTAACTTCTAACTCATCTTTTAGATGATGTACAACTTCTTGAAAATTTTTAACTAAAGATTCTTGAAGTTTTAATTTATCGAAAATTTTTTGTTCTGCTATCATTATTTACTTGTTTTTCAATTTATACTTTTTATAAAAAAATCGTTTTATTGAGTAATTAAACCAAACTCAAAATGAATTACATTCTTTTACAAAGAGACTAAAGAAAGAGTGATTAAAATATGATTTTCATTTCGGTAAATAAGTGATTAATATCAACATTTCATCAATTCACAGGATAATATTGATTTTCAATTATTAAAATCTAATCGATTTGGAATTAAATTTTATACTCTATAAAAAGCTATTTTACGATAATAACAGCAATCAATTAATTTTAATTAGAATCAAGTAATATTCTTAAATTTATTTGATTTAGTGTGCTTAAAGATTTATTTTTTCTTGCAATTTTTACTGCAATACTTTACTTCCTCCCAAACCTTTTCCCATTTTTTACGCCACGTAAATGGTCTGCCACAAGTAAGGCATATTTTTTCTGGAAGATTTTCTTTTTTTATACTTTTCATGGCTTTGCATACGGTAATCGTATCCCTTTCAATACATTGTGATAACAATCTAATCCTGTATTCGTTATACTTGAAGCCGCATGTAAATCAATAAATCCATCGTTTTGTATAATTTCTTCTGGAAGAAAAACAGTTTGAACTTCTCCAATAATAAATATGGTGTTATTAATTTTAAACGGCACTTTCTCTTTGAATTTTAATCCTATTTGGATGACTGATTCAGCAACAAATGGAGCGAAAAAATCATTTTTAAATTCTGAAGTTAGACCCACTGCTTCAAACTCGGAAATCTCTTTTGGATACCTTGCGGATGTTTGATGGGCTTTTTCTATAAAATTAGAATGAATTTGATTAATGGTATAGTAACCAGTATTTTCAATGTTCTGTAACGTATGTCGATCAACAGAATCGGGCCTAATTACCATTCCAAGAAGCGGTGGATGAGCACCCAAATGAACAATTGAATTAAAAATTGCTAGATTGGTTTGTCCGTTTATATCTTTTGTTCCAATCAATGCAACTGATTTGTAACCTGTTAATGAGTTTATAAAAGTAGCACGAAATCGTTGCTCCATTTCTACTATTTCAGTCAAATCAATTCTTCTTAATTTTTCCATAATTCCCTGTATTTATGCTCTTTATCGTAATCGTGTGCTTGCTTTTCAACATTAAAAAAACGATGTCCACGTGGATCATTTCCAATACCAGCAATATATGCCCAATTTCCCCAGTTACTACAAACATCGTAATCGATCAATTGTTCTTCAAAATATGCCGCTCCATATCTCCAATCCAATTTCATATCATTACAAAGGTAACTTGCAACATTTTGTCGACCTCTATTACTCATATAGCCAGTTGCATTTAACTCATTCATATTTGCATCCACAAAATCATTTCCCGTTTGACCATTTTTCCATTTTTCAAAGTAAGCATTATCCATCTTTCGAGAAATTGGTTCTGAATCTTTGATTCCATTCTTCAAAAAGAGTTTAGTATCGTATTTCCTCATTACCCAATGAAAATATTCCCTCCATAATAATTCAAAAAACAACCAATAAGTTGATTCATTTTTAATAATTATATTTTCGAAATTCATCAGTTCATAGATAATTTCTCGAGGACTAATACAACCTAAAGCCAACCACGGAGAAAATTTAGAAGAATAATCAGCACCTATCAATCCATTTCTAGTTTCTTTATAAACTGAAATCTTTTCAGTTTCATAAAAATAAGATTTAACGCGTTGCTTAGCACTTTGTAAACCTCCCTTAAATGGAAAAGCTGTTCTTCTATCTTCTGAAAATGAATTAAGTATATTTTTAATTTCTGTAGGTATTTCAAAGTCTTGTAATGGTGGGGTAGAAATTTTAGTTGGCGCTACTAGGGGTGCTTTGACAATACATTCTTTTTCAACGTTTGTTCTGAATTTTGTATAGATATCTGGTAATTTTTTTAAAGGAAAAGGCAAATCACTCGGTGCAAATAAAGTTGAAGTCTCAAAAGTATGAAGCATGCATTTTTTTGACCAACATT
>CAMCQL010000066.1 GCA_945877005.1 Chryseobacterium gleum | reverse complement strand
TCCTTTAAATTACTGTACACTGTTCTGTAATTTCCATGTTTAATAATCACAACTTTACCTGCACCAGGAATGGACAAAACACTTGTTACTTCCCCTTCAAACACTGCGCGAATATTTGCGTTCTTGTGCGTGGTAATGTCAACGCCATTGTTATTGGTAAACAAATTAGGAATTTTAGGATGTGCATGTTTTCCGTATCCTTCAGTAATGGTTCCCTTTTCCACCGGCCAAGGAAGTCGTCCTTTGTTGGTCTCAAAACTTAAATTTAATGCAACCTCTTTTGTCTCAACAATGGTAGTCACTTTTTTAGTAGTGGTTTCCGTGTTCGTAGTTGAGGTTGTTTCTTTCGCGGGTGTCACAGTAGTTTTTGTCGTAGTAGTGCTTGTTTTGGAGGCAGTTTTTGTTTTAGCTTCAGCTGCCGCCTTTTTTTCACGTGCTTTTTTACGGGTTTCTTCCGCTAATAATTCAGCATTAATCGCTTCTTTAATGCGTTGCTTTAATATAATCTTTTTATTTTCAATCAATTGAATTTCAGTAGACAATTTATTTTCTTCAGACTTCAATTTCTTGTAATTCGTTTCTTGTACCACTTTATCTTGAAGAATGTTTTCCTTTTCTTGTTTCTTTTGCTCAACAATTTCTAATTTGTATTCCTTCTCTTTTTCAAGAGTGATTTTTTCATTGTGAATCAAACGTTGGTGTTGTAATATCAAACGTTTTTGTTTTTGTTGAAGTGCAGCAACTTTATCCAAGTATTTTTTTCTTTTTAATGCTTCAAAATAAGATTTAGAGGAAAAAATATACATCCATTTGCCTTCCTTACTTCGATGTTTGTAAGCATACATCAATAATTCTTTGTATTGAACCACTAATTGTTTAAGTTGCATCTGCAACGTTTCAATTTTTTGAGATTTTTCATCAATCTTTAGTTCTGTACTTCTGATTTGACTTTCAAAATTGGTTAACAACTCCTCTCTGTATGCCAACTGATTTTCAAGCACTTTCAATTCACTAAGGGTAGCTTGTGTATTCGATTTCGCTTTTTTCAATAAGCTTTTAGTAACACCAATGCTTTTTTCCAAACGGTCTTGTTCCTTGCGTAACTTTTCGCTGTTTTTTTGAGCACTTACTGGGTGAACAAACACCAATAAACACCCCACGATAAAAATAAGTTTACTGGCAGTGCTCATAGTTTTCAGGTATCGTAAAATAAATTTCTAGTGGTTGATTAATTTCTACGCGATCGTATTCCAATCGAATAAATACATTGTTCTTAGCAGTTAAGATACGTATTTCTATTTCTTTCGGCAAAACATACCCAACATTGATTTCTTTTTTTAGATAATCTATAAAAATTTGAGTAGAATCTGAAGGATTGAATAATTCGATTTTTTTAATTCCAAGAGAATCATCTGTAAAGAAATACTTTATCACGTAATCATCTGTTCCTTTTCTACCTAAACGTTTAATCTTTCTTTTCTTATGCGTTGATAGAACATGGTAATAAGGATCCATTAATTGATGGTATTTTGCTTTGGCATCAAAATCAATTGGTAATCCGAAAATGATCTCCTCTAAATTTCTAAACGAAAAATCAACACCAAATTTTTGTCTCAATAGCGAAACATCTGTTTTCACATAGCATTTTTCCTTTTTTAAGGTAAACGCTAGGGTATCTTTCGTCACTAAAGAATTCACAACAGGAATGCCCAAATACGTTACCAATGCCGTCATGGCACTATCTTTTACCAGACGAATGGAAGTTTTAAAGGACAGTTGTTGATTCGTGTCTTTAAATTCTGTGGAAATTTTAGTATAAAAAGTGTTTGGAATATTTTTGGAAATACTGTCCAAACGAGCAGTTAATTCATTCGTTTTTTTTCTACTTACTTTATTTAGAACTTTTGTCGTCCCACATGCAACAAACAAAACTCCACAAAAAATAGAAAGTATAAAATTAGTGCACCGGATCATAATACATCTTTTTCTCTATTTTTTGTTCTAACACCTTATTCTTCCCCCCTTTTTCAACCGCTTTTTTCCAGAATAATACGGCACTCTCTATTTTTCCTAATTTCGCATGAACATCCCCTAAATGTTCAATGATTAAAGGTTCACTTCCATTTTTATCAATGGCTTTGGTAAAATACTCTAAGGATTTAGAATAGTCACCTTTTTGAAACAACACCCAACCGTAGGTATCCAAATAATGATAATCGTTTGGTAATTGTTCCAACACTTGAAGAATCATACGTTCCGCTTTGTCTAAAGCTAATTTTTCATTGGCAAGATAATAGGCGTAATTATTCAGGTTCAAATGATTATTTGGACTCAAATCCAATGCTTTTTCAAAATACTCTTGTCCTTCTTTGAGTTGTTTTAACTTAAAATAAGATTGACCAATTAAGGCAAAAAACTCCGCTTTTAAACCTGGATTTTTCACCACAATTTCTTTACCTACTTGAAGTACTTCAATCGCTTCCTTAAATAAATTCAATTGATTTGCTGCAGTTCCAGTTAATAAGAAAAAATCTGCTTCAAGCGGAAAATAAGAAATTGCATTTTTTCCATCTTTATAAAGCGTTTCAAAATCTTGTTTTTGGTACTCCATTACCAATACCTGTTGCCAAATACCTGCTTTAGAAGGATCTAAACGAATGGCATTTTGAAAACTAGATAAGGCCTCGGCTTCCTTTCCTAATTTCATATAGACATCCCCGAGTAAGGTGTGAGTTTTTGCTTCATTGGAATACAACGACACCAATTTCTTGGTTAATTCAACCACTTCATTGTCTAATTTTGATTGATTTTCAATAAAATACATGACCAATTGCGTCTTCGTATCTAATTCAACATCCAAATTATCAAAAACTAAAACCAATTCTTTGTAACAATTTACCTTATCGTTTTTCTGAAGATACAACTGTGCCAACGTCAAATGCACATTTCCGTTTTCAGGATCGGAAATAGACAATTGTTTTAAGAGTTGAAAAGCTTCCTCTGTCTTTTTTTTCTCAAAATAGAAATCAATCAAATTTGCTAAAATTGTAGGGTCAGAAGGATTGTTTTTATACGATTCAACCAATAATTTTTCTGCTTTATCGTCTTGTTTTTGCGCTCTCAACAACTTAAACTTCTCAACCGTCACCGCAGCACTAACACCAACAACACGCTCAATTTTTGTCAATGTTTCAAATGCTTCTTTGTAACGATTTGTTTTGATGTAACAATCTCCCAAAGAGAAATAGTATTCCGCATTATTGGGTGAAAGTTTTGCTAATTTCTTGTAATTTTCAATTGCTTTTGGATAATCTCCAACCTGTTCTAACAATGCGGCTAATTGTTCGAGGTAATAATTGTTGGCTGGATCTAATTTTGAAGCATTCTCAAGCGCAGTAATAGCAGCTTGTTTTTTATTTAACGTTTCATAAACAGAAGCCAAAGCAAAAAAAGCCGCGTCATCTTTTGGATGCATGGTTGTACAAGATTCAAAAATCTTAATTGCATTTTCCAATTGATTTTTTTGCTTATTGCGAATACCCTCATGAAAAAGCTCGATGTACTTTTCGTCTACAGTATCAGAAAATGTCAAACGAGTTGACACAGTACCGCATGAAAAGAGCAGATGAACAAGAATAAATAGGCCAATTAAAGAACTTTTCATCTAAGAAAAAGTTGAATAATCGCTTATACTAATATCTTGTTTTGTCCCTGTATATTTAGCATGCATTCCAATCATAGAATTTTCTAAGACTGCATTTTGAATGGATACATTCGATTGCACAATGGAATTTTTAATAACCACATCACCCAATTTAGAATTCGCACCAATTGAAACATGAGGACCAACAATAGCGTTCGTCAAAACAACATTTTCCCCAATGTAACAAGGAGGAATAATTAAAGAATTTGTCAAACTTACAGAAGAATGAACAGAATTGATGTTCTTTTCCGCATCGAACTCAAGCACACGTTGGTTGGTATGAACCGTCACTTCCTTGTTTCCGCAATCTAACCATTCAATCACCTTTCCAGGATGAAACTTTTTTCCTTTTTCAGTCAACCTGCGCATGGCGTCTGGCAACTGGTACTCACCACTTTTGATGACTTCATTTTCAATCAGATATTCAATTTCAGAAAGAAGCTCTTCGCCATTTTTAAAATAATAAATTCCAATCATCGCTAAATCGGAAACAAACGTTTGCGGTTTTTCAACAAACGCAATGATTTCTTCTTTTTCGTTCAACTCAACCACACCAAAAGCAGACGGATCTTCAATTTGTTTTACCCACAAAATTCCATCCACCTCAGGATTTAACTTGAAGTCAGCTTTAAATAACGTATCCGCAAAAGCAACAACAACAGGACCGTTCAATAATTCTTTCGCACACCATACCGCATGAGCAGTTCCCAAAGGTTGATCTTGGTGGTAAATACTTCCTTTTGCTCCTAATTTTTCAGCTACCTGAATTAATTCATTTTCAACGTCCTTACCAAAATCACCAATCACAAAAGCAATTTCTTCAATTTGTTCTGAACAGATACTCGCAATATCCTCTACCAAACGGTGAACGATAGGTTTCCCACCGACAGGAATCAATGGTTTCGGAGTTGTTAAAGTGTGGGGACGTAATCTGCTACCGCGCCCCGCCATTGGTACAATAATCTTCATAAATTTATTTTTTTCCAGTACTCCCAAATCCACCTTCCCCGCGTTCTGTTTCGCTGAGTTGTGAAGTTGATTTCCATTCTATTTGTTCTACTTTAGCAACAATCAGTTGCGCAATTCTATCGCCAGAAGCAATGGTAAACGGCTCATTGGAAAGATTGATCAACAAGACCCCTACTTCACCTCTATAATCTGCATCAATTGTTCCAGGAGCATTTAAAACAGTCACTCCATTTTTATACGCCAAACCACTTCTTGGTCGCACTTGTACTTCGTAGCCATGGGGAATTTCCAAAAACAATCCTGTAGCAATCAGTTTTCGCTCCAATGGTTGAAGTGTAACAGCCTCATTCAAAGCGGCTCTTACATCCATACCAGCAGAGGAAAGTGTTTCATATGCTGGTAAATTATTCTGAGAAGTATTTATTACTGCAACTTCCATAAATTATTCATTAAGATCTTTAGCACTCTCTAATACAGCATTTTTAAGTGAAAGCATATAAGCTTCCATTTTTTCAGACAATAAAGGTTGTTGCGCTCCTAATATTTTTGCAGCTAAAATCCCTGCATTCTTTGCTGCATTTAAAGCTACAGTAGCCACTGGTATGCCATTCGGCATTTGCAAAATGGATAAAATACTGTCCCATCCATCAATAGAATTACTTGATTTAATTGGAACACCAATTACAGGAAGTGGAGTTAAAGAAGCAGTCATTCCAGGAAGATGCGCTGCACCACCTGCACCTGCAATAATCACTTTAACACCTCTTAAGTGCGCGTTTTTAGCATATTCAAACATTAATTCAGGCGTACGGTGTGCAGAAACAATATTCATTTCGTATGCAATACCAAACTCATCTAAAATTGCTGCAGCGTCCTTCATGATCGGCAAGTCCGATTTGCTACCCATTATAATACCTACTTCTATCACTACTTTTTATTTAAAAAAACAAAGTTAATAGTATTCATTCAATTATAAACCTTGGTGCAATTAATATTTTGTCGCTAGAAGTGATTTAAATCCTGCTTTTTATTCAGATTATCAATGATTTACAGAAATACGATTTAAATTCTCGTAATTTTTTTAACGATTCAATAGAAAAACAAACTCTAAATCATTCAAAAAAGCTCCTAATTAAGTAGGTTTTTATTAAAAAATACAGCGAAAATAGGGTTGTTTAAAAAGTTGGTGCTAGAAATTTAAAATGGGGCTTCACAAGTTGACTAGAAATAATTACTTTTGATTTGACTAATTGCATACTCAGTTCAATTTGAATGAATCAGAATATTAAAAATAAAATTTACTACACCATTAGTGTGCTATTGTTACTAATTGCAAGTGCTTGCTCAACGGAAAACTATTCATTTGTGAGCAAAACTTACCATGCAACTACTACCAAATACAATGGATATTTTAATGCAAATGAATTACTAAACAGCTCATTAATAACATTTAGAGAGAATTACAAAGAAAACTATTATCAGATTTTACCCACTGAAGTATTTCCAAAAAAACAAGAAGAAATAGAAGGCATGCTACCGTCGATCGATACTGCGATCAGTAAATGTACCAAAGTTATTAAATACCATAGCATGCCAACAATGGATTATGCTTCGGGTAAAAAGGAAGAATTCAATTCCCAAATGGACGAAAATTGGTTGCTGTTAAGCAAAGCATTTTACACGAAACACGATTTAGAACTTGCTTCCAAAAACTTTCAATTTACACAGCGTTTATTTAAAAAAGATAAATCCAACTATTTGGCATCCATTTGGATGTCTAAAATATTGATCGAAAAAGAGGAATTTCAAGAAGCGACTGATCGTCTTATGCAAATTGAGGCAATCATTGAAAAACAAGAAAAAGAAGATGCAGAAAAACCGCTGCTACAAAAACTACCCATTATCAAGTTTTTCATCAAGGATCCTCAAAAAAAATCAGGTGAAAAAAAACTGCCTCGTATTGACAAAGCAATCAAATTTGAACTTGGAATAGCCAAAGCACAATTGAACATTCAATCGAATGACTATAAAAAAGCAGTCGAAAGCATAGATTTTGCACTGAAAAATACCCGAAAACGTTCCGCAAAAGCCCGCCTTTATTTTATTTTGGGTCAATTGAACTTAAAATTAGGAAATAAACCAGGAGCAAAAGATGCATTTAGCAAGGTACTTAAGTATCCTGCAAATTTCGAACTGCATTTTAATGCACGCATTCAACGCGCATTTTCAGGAGGTGACGAAAAAGTAAAAAAAGAACTAATTGCTTTATTAAAAGACGAAAAAAATAGTGATTACCGCGATCAAATCTACTTTGCACTAGCAGACATTTCACTGCAAGAAAAAAACAATTCGGAAGCAGTTTACAATCTTACACAATCTGCATTTTATTCAACAACGAATAAATACCAACAAGCGTTGAGCTATGAGAAATTAGCCCAAATACATTTGGAAAAAAAATTATACGTAGCTACTCAAAAATATTACGATTCGTGTGTTTCAAGCATGCCTGAACTTTATCCCAATTCAGAATTGATTCGAAAAAAAGCAATGAAACTAAAAAATTTAGTGATCGCCATCGAAACGGTTAATTACGAGGACAGTGTGTTGCGCATTGCAGGTTTAAACTCCAATGACCGAATCAAAGAAATTGAAAAGTACATTAAAACAAGTAAACAGCAACTTGAAAAGAAAAAACGTCAAGAAGCTGCTAAAATGAAAATGATTCAAGAACAACAACAAAAAGCACAAGCTGAAAACAGCAAAGGAAATTGGTATTGGAGCAATGTAAAATCACGTGCAGATGGATACAGTGAATTTAGAAAAAACTGGGGAACAAGAGAAAACTTAGACGATTGGAGACGAAACGAACGAATTATTTTACAACAAGCAGCGAATACAAACGACACTGCTACTAAAGAAAACGAAAACACCCAAACAAAAACAGCAATTGACACATTATCAGTTGACTATCTTCTATCAAAATTGCCATTATCCGTTTCAGCAAAAGATACTTCCATTCAACGTTTATTGAAAGCGCAATACGAAGCAGGAATGATTTACAAAGAGCAATTGGGAGAGCCTCTGCTTGCAGCGGAACGATTCAATGACATTTTAAAACGAAACTTGAATCCTACCTACAATTTACTCGCTAGCTATCAATTGTACCGACTTTACGATGGTAAAGATGGCAAAAAAGCAAGCGATCAGAAGAACTATATTCTCAAGAACTTTCCAAACTCTGACTATGCAAACTATCTTAAAGATCCTGATTACTTAGTCAAAAAGAAAGAAAAAGCCAAAGGAGAAGTGAACGATTATCTATTACTACTTGAAGCGTACCGCACAAAAGAATACTCTAAAGTAATTCAGGAATGCAAAACAAAATCAAATAGCATTGTAAATATTGAGTTAATACCGAAATACAAATTACTCCATGTAATGGCATTGGCTTCCAATCAAGAACGAAAGGAAACGCTAACACCACTATTAAATGCATTGATCAATCAACATCCATCAACCCCAGAAGCTAAAAAGGCGAAAGACATTCTGGATGCAATGACACAAAAAACTGACCTTTCAATTGAATCAAACTCGGATACGACTGCCAATGAAACGACTACTGAAAGTGAAGAAGAACCATCAAAAGAATCGCCTTTTAAATTTGATGAAAACGCAGATGTTTGGGTAATGATTCTTCTCAATCCTGGAATGATGGCAAGCGATGCAAAAATCAAAATCAGCGATTTTATTGCCACCAGCTACGAAAATTCTGAACTCGTTACAACTTCAAAATTATACACGCAAGAACAAAGCTATATTATTGTCAAAAAATTCAATAATTCAGACTCGGATGAATTCATCGGTCGTTTTCAATCCGACACCGAAAACTTAGGAGAATATTCGATGCTTGAACTATTGAAAATCACTCAAGAAAATTTAAAGATTTTATTTGAAAAACATAACCTAGACGAGTATAAAGAATTTTATAGTAATCATTATTAATAAACACAAATATGCAAAGTATTTGGTATGGAGACCAATTTAAACTTGGAGTAATAGGAGGTGGACAATTAGGAAGAATGCTCATCCAAGAAACCATCAATTACAACATACACGTATTCACATTAGACCCTGATGCGAATGCTCCTTGCAAATCTATTGCGCATGGATTTACAGTTGGATCACTTACTGATTTTGACACTGTCTATAATTTTGGACAACAATTGGATGTGATTACAGTAGAAATTGAAAACGTTTCCATTGAAGCACTTGAAAAATTAGAAAAAGAAGGAAAAAAAGTTTTTCCACAACCTGCAGTCTTAAAAATCATCCAAGATAAAGGCCTACAAAAACAATTTTACCAAGAACACGGAATTCCTACCTTGCCGTTTTATTTAATCAATGACCG
>CAMCQL010000065.1 GCA_945877005.1 Chryseobacterium gleum | reverse complement strand
GTCAAACAAACCCCGAAAAACATATACAAGAAACGTTAGATTTTATCCGCAAAGAAGGTCTATAAGCCTACTACGTGTCTTACCTCAACTTCCTCAACTTTTCGTGTGGCACCTTCTTTGGTTATATAGGTTCGTTCCACTATCTTGCCGGTAACCACTATCTTTTTTCCTTTGCTGCCAAATCGCTCTATGAATTGTGCGATGTTACCCCACGCAAACATTCTGTACCACTTTGTTTCATCCGATCTTGAATGAGTAGCTAAATTAAAACGCGCTACTTTTGCCCCGTTTTCAAATTGGGTGACTTTTGCAAAATCACCCATATTTCCTACTAATGTTATTTGATTCATACCCTGAAAAATTATAATAATACTAAATCATTCACTTCTACCTCTGTGACCAATTTTCGCTCTCCTGTTTTAGATTTATAAAAGCGAGACGTCAACCTGCCTTCTATTGCCAAGCTTAAACCTTTCTCGCCCAACTCTTCCAAAATCGCAACCCATCTTCCCCAAGCACTTATTCGATGCCATTGTTTTCGAACTTTTGTAGTGCCGTCAACATCTAAATAAGATTCCTGAGTTGATAACGAAAATTGAGCGATTTTTCTTCCATTTGTAAGCTCAACAACTTTTGGTGCTGAACAAATTTTACCGATTAAATTTACATGATTCATGATACCTCTATTTTAAAGATTGTTGTAATTAACTAAACAGTTGTTTTCTTTCCCATTGCGATAAAATCACTTACTTCTACCTCTACCGTAGTTCGTTTCACGCCTTCTTTTGATTCATAGGACTTCACCACTAACTTTCCTTCAATCGCTACCTCACTCCCTTTATCTAATTGCAGACAGATACGTTCCGCTGTTTTACCCCAAGCATAAACAGAATGCCATGTAGTTGAATTTTTCCATTCACCTGTCGCATTGTCTTTTATAGATTCATTCGTTGCGATAGAAATTCGAGTCAAGGTGTACCCCTTTCCGACTTCTTTTTTTTCTGGTCTGTTTCCTACTCGTCCAATTAAGTTTACTTTGTTTCTTAAATTACTCATGTGCTTTGTTTTTTAATTAATTAGTAATTGAGTGAATGTCTTTTGTTGTTCGACAATGCAAAGTTGAGATGAAGGGAAAAGAAGATTCGAATATTAACCGTTTACTTTCGATTGTTATTCGTTTATATTCAATTAAAAACGGATATATATTTAAATTTCAATAACTTGTAAATAAAATCTATATTAAAAATTAAGCTTTATTTTTGTGTGTATATTCGCATAAAAATTAATCATGGACACTTTAACTAGTAAAATATCAAACTTGCCATTTATAAAATCAGAAGGAATTAAGGGCTCTTTAATAAGACCATCAATCTTTCGTTTAATTGTAGAAGAACACCCTGAATTCACAGATGAAGATTACATCACATTTTCAGAATTGGCAATTTACCGAGAAAAATACATTGCAGATTTTCTACAAAAAGAAATAGGAGAACTTTCATTATTAGAAAAGAAAGTGGTCGATACACTCATGGATAAAAGTACTATTTCTGACAAAATTGAAGATACCACTTTAAATGAAACCATAACTTTAGGTCAACGTCTAGCCGATAAAGTTGCGTCATTCGGAGGAAGCTGGACCTTCATTGTTTCATTTGGTATTTTTATAACAATTTGGATTCTATTAAACATCATCATCCTTCAAGCAAAAAGTTTCGACCCATTTCCATTTATATTATTGAATCTAATACTCTCATGCATAGCTGCATTGCAAGCGCCTGTAATTATGATGAGCCAGAATCGACAAGAAGAAAAAGATAGAGAACGATCAAAAAAAGATTATATGATCAACTTAAAATCTGAACTCGAAATAAGAATTCTTCATGAAAAAATTGATCATCTCATGCTTCATCAAGAACAAGATTTAATTGAAATACAAAAATTGCAAATTGAAATGATGAATGACATTCTAAAAAGAATAGAAAAATAAAAAATTGTTCTGTACTTCAGACTAGAAACAAAACTATGCAATTTCTAAACTCATAAACAAAAAAAAGTTAAAAGTCAATACCCTTCAGATTTTTTTTTAAACTAAATTATATCAACCTTTGCAATGTAAAGTTTTAACCATACAGAAAACACTGTAAAACAAGGTATTACTCTTTACTAAAAGTTTTAAACACAAAAAGCTAATAACTCAATAACCAACCTTCGATGGACGATACTCACGTTGCTACTTGGAATGAATGTTTAAAAGTTATCAAAGACAACATACCTTTAAACTCATACAATACTTGGTTCAACCCTATTGTACCAGTTAAACAAGAGAATAATATATTAACTATTCAAGTCCCTTCTCATTTTTTTTACGAATGGCTGGAAGAACACTATATAGTTTTATTAAAAAAAGTGATACGTAAAGTAATCGGGACAGAAGGAAGATTGGAATACAGTATTGTTATGGAAAATAATACCAAAAACGCTAATCCTTACACAGTAAAACTACCTGCATCTAACTCCTCTTCAGTAAAAAACGCTCCAATAAACGCTCCTTTATCCTCCAATGAAACTCAAATTCGCAATCCCTTCATTATACCTGGATTAAAGAAAGTAAATGTTGATTCAAATTTAAATCTCACCTACACTTTTGAGAACTTTGTAGAGGGCGACTGTAACCGTTTAGCGAGATCTGCAGGGTATGCCGTAGCAAATAAACCTGGCGGAACAGCATTCAACCCGTTACTTTTGTACGGGGGGGTCGGACTAGGAAAAACACATCTTGCTCATGCAATTGGAATAAATATTAAAGAAAAATTTCCAAATAAAACAGTATTGTATGTTGGGTCAGAAAAATTCGCACATCAATTCATAGACGCGTTGAGGCAAAATACCGTGAATGATTTCATTCACTTTTATCAGATGGTAGACGTACTAATCATTGATGATGTCCAGTTTTTTGCAGGAAAAGCAAAAACTATGGATGTTTTCTTTTCTGTATTTAACCACCTTCATCAAAATGGAAAACAAATCATTTTAACATCAGACAAACCGCCTGTTGAAATGCAAGACATGGAGCAACGTCTATTATCTCGCTTTAAATGGGGATTGTCGGCAGACTTAACTGCACCAGACCTGGAAACGAGAATTGCAATTTTACAACAAAAAATGTACGGAAACGGCATTGAACTTCCTAACGAAGTAGTTGAATACTTAGCCTACAGCATCAACACAAACATCCGTGAAATGGAAGGTGCTTGGACATCACTACTTGCTCAAGCCTCTTTGAATAAAAAAGCGATCACATTGGACCTTGCAAAACAAATGATCGACAAGTTTGTCAAAAGCACATCTAGGGAAATATCAATTGACTATATTCAAAAAGTAGTTTGCGATTATTTTAATCTCCCTATGGAAATATTAAAATCTAAAACAAGAAAACGAGAAGTCGTTCAAGCAAGACAAATATCTATGTTTTTCTCCAAAAAACTAACAAAAGCTTCACTTGCAAGTATTGGCGCAAATTGTGGGGGCAAAGACCACGCAACAGTATTACACGCATGTAGAACAGTCCTTAATCTTTCAGAAACAGACAAACAATTCAAGTCTTACTTAGATGATTTAGATAAGAAATTATCTATCCATTAAACTTAAACCTCAATAATTAACCCGATCTCTTCTTTCACTTGAGAGTCAACATCAAAAATTGAAACTAATATAAAAAGTGGAAGCAAAAATTGAATTCAAAACCATTTCAATAAGCACCCAAGGCCAATTCAAAGAAAAAGGATCTAAATTCATTGCCTATTGCATGCCATTTGAAGACGAAGGCGCACTAAAAAAAGAACTTCTCATTATAAAAAAGGACCACCCCCAAGCCCGTCATATATGTTACGCTTATAAAATTGGTGTTACACATGTTAAAACGAGAGCGAACGACGATGGCGAACCAAACAATAGCGCTGGCACACCTATACTTGGTCAAATAAATTCCTTTAACATCACAAATGTTTTAATTGCTGTAGTGCGTTATTTTGGCGGGACAAAACTTGGCGTTGGAGGACTAGTAACAGCTTACAAAACAGTCGCTAAAGAAGCCATTCTCGCAAATAAAATCACAACTGAAGTTTTAAAATCGACACACGAAATTCAATTTTCACACCTTCAGCTACAACCAATAATGCGGTACCTAAAAACGAATGACGCAAAAATAATTTCCATCGATCAAAGCGATATGAACAAGAATCAACTTCGATTCGAAATTGAACACCACATCGCTTCGATATTAATGCACCAACTAAAAAAACACCTCACCGAACCATCTTAACCCAATAAATATGCAATTTCTCCAAGATCTTATTTCCATTTCTGGCGCATCAAGCGACGAATCTAACATAAAAAAAGAACTCTTAAATTACATTGAAAAAACACAACATAGCTGGAAACAAATACCTCAAATTATTGATGGAGATGAATTTCAAGACACATTTATTCTAGTGTTCGGAAAACCACGGACAGCGATTTATGCACATATAGATACCATTGGATTCAGTGTTTCATACGACAATCAACTCGTTAAAATTGGAGGCCCTGTATTGGAAGACGGTTTTCAACTTGTTGGCAAAGATTCATCTGGGGAAATAGAAACAGAACTTCTTGTAATTGAACAACCAGATTCGAACACGCCTCAACTAAAGTGTGTTTTTCCAAGAACAATTGATCGTGGCACAATCCTTACTTTCAAACCCGATTTTAGAGACACCGAATCTACAATTCAATCCCCGTACCTAGACAATCGACTAGGAGTTTGGAACGCACTAAAAGTTGCAGAAACGTTAGAAAACGGAGCTATCGTATTTAGCACCTATGAAGAACATGGCGGAAATACCGTAGGGTTTTGCGCTGCATATTTGTACAATAATTTCTTCATAAAACAATCACTCATTTCAGATATAACTTGGATTACAGAACATGTTCATCATGGAAAAGGGGTCGTAATTTCGTTAAGAGATAGCGGACTACCAAGAAAAAGTTTTCTAAATAGAATCATTCAATTAGCAAATAAATCTGGGATAGACTATCAACTTGAAGTAGAATCCGCTGGAGGTAGCGACGGCACAACCCTCCAAAAAAGCGACTTACTGATAGATTGGTGCTTTATTGGTGCAGCGGAAGATAATGTTCACACGCCAAATGAAATTGTCGCTAAATACGACATTGTGTGCATGGTAGAACTATACCGTTATTTAATGAAACACCTATAATAAGACCTTTGTAAAAGCTATACATCTAGGAGGATTAAAAATTTAACACCGGTTCTGATGGCTGTCAGAATTACTATTGTAAATGAGGCTGTTAAATTTTTGATCAACGATGAGTTAGGGGGTTTGCAATAGTCTTAATGTTTCTTATGAGTCTTTTTACTTTTGAGTAACCCCAGGAATTATGACATCCCTCATTTCTACTTCATAAATATTGTAATTCGACTGACCTTCATCCACTGTTACCCCTGCCATTACAACTTTTGACAATGTTGGATACCATTGAAAATGAGTGTCGTCATTCACCGTATTAAACTGGCCACCAAGATTAATTGGCTTAGACCATTTACCATCTAATAATTCAACAACATACACATCATACCCACCCATACCTAACAAACCGTCTGAACTAAAAAACAACAATTTCCCATCAGGACTTAAACTAGGTGTTGTTTCTCTAAAATTAGTATTTATATATTCTGGCAACGCGACTGCCTCTCCCCATTTTTTACCCACTTTTTTAACAATAAATAAATCCGTGGAAGACTTTTCTCCATTTCTATCAGATACAAACACCATTGTATTCCCATCCGCAGACATTGTCGCAGAACCATCGAAGAAAGATGTATTGATTGTTTCATTTTTGATATATTTTGGTTTAGACCATTTCCCAGACTTAAGTTCCATTTCAAAAATATCAGAACCTGATGTAGGATGAGAAACATTATCAACCGCAGTATTATTAACTGTTAGAAGCGCCTTAGTTCCTGTAGAATCAATATAAGTAATCGCTTCGAAACCTTTGGTGTTAATTTTATCAATTTTATTCGTGACACTGTCCCAGGTCTGATAAGTCGGCTCCCATCTTGCTTTGTAAATATCCTCAAAAAAATGCTCGTCGTCAGGGTTTTTTAATCCTCCTGTAGTATTTTCATGTCTTGCAGCAAAATAAATTTCCTTTCCTCCCTTGGTTAAAATTGGAGCATACTCGTCAAATTCCGTATTTATTACAGAGGGAAGTAATTTTCTCAATGACTTTTTATCAGAAGCTAACTGTTCTAGGGCAAATTTACATTCTTCAATCTTGTGTGCTAAATTAAGCTCCAAAGCTCTTGATTTAGAAAAATGTGAAAGTGCAGTATTGTAATAATAAAGCGCTGAATCCAATTTCCCATTATGATGGTAAGAGCGACCTAACAACTCTTCCAATTCAGGTTCAACATCTTGTGATTTCTTTTTTGCTTTAATTGCGTACCTAAGTCCTTCTGAAAAATTATTCCATTTATAGTAGCAATTTGCCACCCAAAAAGAAGCCTTCCAAGATTCTGGATCTTTGGATTCGATCGATTTAAAACGAATCATTGCATCTTTTAACTTGCCTTCTGAAAAGTATTGCTTTGCTTCTTCCAACAGAAACAAACTTGTTGTTCTATCCAAAATAGAAGAAGTCGTATCTGGAGGACATACATTGTATGCAGCAATCGAAAACTGAGTGTACGATAAAACGGCAATAAGTAGTGGGACTAATTTCATTACAATTAAATTATATCTTTAAAACAACAATAAGAATGTAAAAATATAGAATTCTAAGTTGGATTTTAATTTTGTGGGTTAAAATAACCAACAATCAAATGCTAATATCCTCAAATAAATAACAAAACCCGAAAAAAACAAAAAAGTATCTAAAGGTTGTTTCTATATTTGCATAGAACTAAATAACTCCCAATGGAATTAAACGCATTAACAGCCATTTCATCAATCGATGGAAGGTATAGAAATAAAACGGAAATACTTGCTCGTTACTTCTCTGAATTTGGACTTATAAAATATAGAGTACATGTTGAAATTGAATACTTCATTGCGCTTTGTGAGCTAGGGATCCATCCCATTTCTGATTTCCCCAAAGAGAAACACGGATTTCTTAGATCTATTTATACCTCTTTCAATGAAAATGATGCACAATGGATCAAAGAATGTGAAAAGACTACTAACCACGATGTAAAAGCAGTAGAATATTTCATAAAACATAAATTAACGGAAGCTGGATTGACGACTCATTTAGAATTCATTCACTTCGGATTAACTTCTCAAGACATCAATAACACAAGTATTCCACTTTCCCTAAAAGATGCCTTAAATGAAGTAATATTCCCTGGGGTTGAACAATTAATCCAACAACTAAATCAACTTGCAAAAGAATGGAGAGACATACCGATGCTTGCAAGAACTCACGGACAACCAGCCTCTCCAACTCGATTAGGCAAAGAAATTTATGTCTTTAGTGAACGTTTACAAATACAATTATTGCAAGCAAAAAACATTCCTTTTTCCGCGAAATTTGGTGGTGCTACCGGTAACTTTAATGCACATCACGTTGCATACCCTACTACCAACTGGATTGAATTTGCTAATAATTTCGTAAACAACACTTTAGGACTAGACAGAAGCCAAACAACCACTCAAATAGAACATTACGACAATCTCGCTGCATTATTTGACGCATTAAAGAGAATCAATACAATCATCCTTGATTTAAACAGAGATTTCTGGATGTATGTTTCTATGGATTATTTCAAACAAAAACTCAAAGAAGGAGAAATTGGTTCTTCTGCAATGCCTCATAAAGTCAACCCTATTGATTTCGAAAATTCAGAAGGTAATATCGGGGTTGCAAATGCACTTTTTGAACATTTATCTGCAAAACTTCCTGTATCTAGATTACAACGCGACCTAACTGATTCTACTGTATTACGCACAATAGGAACACCGTTATCTCACATGTTAATCGCTTTAAAATCAACTAAAACAGGATTAGACAAATTATTATTAAATGTGTCAGCATTTAATCAGGATTTGGAAAATAATTGGGCCGTAGTTGCTGAAGCGATACAAACTATTTTAAGAAGAGAAGGGTTTCCAAAACCTTACGAAGCATTAAAAGGTCTAACACGAAAAAACGAAGCGACCACCCAAGAAAGCGTACATGCTTTTATTGATACGCTATCAATAAATGACAATTTAAAACTCGAATTAAAACAAATCACACCTAGCAATTACACAGGTGTCTACTTACCAAATTAACAGATTCATCCATGAAAAAATGGCACCTTTTCTTATTATTATTCCAGCAATTTATTTTTGGACAAGGTGCTATAGAATGGGGAGAGATTCAACCTTCAAAAGGGAAAACCTATTCCATTCTTGCATTAAATAAAGAAGACTTTATTAGTGTTAATTTTAAAAAAACGTTTGTTTTTTCTTCAGATAGAATTCGTTATTATTCACAATTGACACCAATTTCTGAAGGTAAAATCTTAACTTCTATTGGTAATCAACGTGCTAAAATTGTTCATATTGATGTATTAAACGAAACACCTGTTGTATTCCTTTCCTATTATTCACAGGGGAAGAACATCTTATTTCTTCAAAAATACTCTAAAATGTGTGTACCACTTGGTCCTGCTGTAGAATTACTTTCCTATACTTTACCCAAAACATGGGGGAACAAAGGTGATTTCAAAGTGTTATTTTCTGAAAACAAAGACTTTTTCTGTGCAGAATACAATTTACCAGGACAAACCAATACCAACGAACATCTAGGGTATAAAATATTCAAAAAAGATCTTACCCCAGTTTTGAACGGAAACTACACAGTACCTTACTCGAAAGAAATTGCATTTATAGACAAACGATTACTTACAGATAAGGGTGATTATTTCATCACTACAAAAATATTTTCTGAAAACACCAATCGCTCATTTTTCTTTGGAGATCAATCAAATCTTGATCGAATCATTTGCCATCAAATTGTCAATGATAGTACCTATCCATTTATACTACCA
>CAMCQL010000064.1 GCA_945877005.1 Chryseobacterium gleum | reverse complement strand
TTCTTTTAAAGTATCTGGAGTTGCTTCGAAATCTTTAATAATAATCCCTTTTTCAATCACTAATAAACGCGATGAAATTTCGGTGATATGGGACAAATCATGACTAGAAATAAGCAGTGTTACACCAATTTCGCGTAATTTCTTTAACTTATTCTTTAGCCAAGACTGAGAAGTGGGATCTAAAAACGAAAATGGTTCATCCAATAAAAGTAATTCAGGAGCGCCAATCAATGCACCAATGATTCCAACTTTATTTCTATTTCCAGCGGAAAGATCACGAATTAACGTCTTTTTATATTCCTCTCCGTTAAAAAAGTCAATGGTGGTTTGTAAAAAATCAGTTACTTCTGTTTTGGATAATCCATGAAGATGTCCAATGAACTCGAAATATTCGTAGGCAGTTAAATACGGGATTAAAAAACTTTCGTTCAAATAAGAACCTGTATAATTTTTCCATTCCTCAGTCTGCGCTACATTCTGGTCTTTGGAGAAGACTTCACCTGTAGTTGGCTCAATCAAGTCGAGAATTAAATGAAGCAACGTTGATTTACCCGCCCCATTGTTACCGACTAAACCTATTGTTTGACCCTTAATAATCTCTAACGAATCAATAGACAATACTGTTTTCTCCTTGTATACTTTGGATAAATTTTGAATGTGTAACATGCTTTTTTATTTTTCACGAAACCCTTTAGCGAGTTTGTATTTTTGTTCTTCAAATTTACGCGTAATGGACTTCAACCACCATTTATAACTTACGATGCCCACACTACCGACAATAAAATAAGTATAATAAGCATACTTTACACCATCAAACAAACTAAACGCATTGAATACAAGAATCGCAAAGGTTGAAACCACTGCAACAGGAACAAGGCTTAAAAAACTAAATCCTTGATAGTTAAAACTTGATTTTTGAGTGATTTCAAAACGTTGAACCCTGTAGCAGGCAACAATCAACACTAAATAGGGCATCGTACCGATAGAAAAAACCAATAAAGAAAGATTGATCAACGGAAGTACGGGATTTAAAAAATAAAAAAAGAGTAAAACACCATAAATTAAAAGCATTGAAATCACGAATAAAAAATACTTTGCTCTAATAAATTGGTACATCGAAAGACGTTGGGTCATCAGTCCATCAAAATAAGTGGAATGACCTGCAAAAACGAATTGACCGTAGGAAATACATAATTGCGCAATTGTAAAGATCCCTGCAAAAACATGTTTCGATGATGTTAAATCCAGTTTAGGAGTGACCATCATAAAATACCAGCCAGGAAAGATCAAACAAGAAACAAGTGCAGCCCGCGTTCTTTTGTTTCTGTATAGAAATTTAATGTCTAAAAGAAGGTGTTGTCCCAATTCTCCCCATCGTTCTAAAAAAGAAAAGCGCGTTACCTTTAAATTCATTTTTTCTGATTCAAATTCGAAATACTTCAACTTTTTAATAAAACGCAAAACAACCCAATAAGCTAACAAAGAAAAAAGAGGGAAAATTAGGACTGGGAAAAGATACTTTTCTGATAACTGAACGATAAAATTAAGTGATGATGACATACTGAAATACCCCTTAAACTCCATTGCAATACCTGCAAGAAAAACCACCAAAAAAATCAAACCAAATAAGGGTTTTTTCTGAAAAAACAGTCGCAAGTAAAGGCTCGAAAAACTTACGAAAAGCATCCCACTTAAAACAATAATCCACCACATAATTGAAAAAACAACGGACTCATTTTGAAGGACATATCGAAAGAAAAAAGGAACCAATAGCAAACAATAGATACAATTATAATTGCTGAATAAACTTTGAATCAAGGGAAATTTATCCAGTTTACTTCTTGAAATGGGAAGCGTGAAATAAGGTTTTGACTGCAGTAATTTAACTTCTTGAAATTTAAACCGGAAAAATAGGTCAATCAACCAATAGTAAAACAAAAATTGAAAATGCATTTCAACCAATGATTGAGCTGGAAATAATTCCTTAATAATTACATCAGAA
This sequence comes from Chryseobacterium gleum, assembly GCA_945877005.1. Taxonomy (GTDB): domain Bacteria; phylum Bacteroidota; class Bacteroidia; order Flavobacteriales_D; family Crocinitomicaceae; genus CANHVK01. The sequence goes on along the minus strand of CAMCQL010000064.1, from coordinate 7,119 downwards.
AAAAAACCAACAATCAGAAAATTTGCCCCGAAATAGAGTTTAATCAGTGTACTAAATAGTAAAACCAACCAAGATTTTTTCCAATAAAATGTCCTTAATTGTTCTTTCCAGTAGTGAGTAAATAAAATGAACATAAAGCGTATTTATCAAAATAAGACCGTCGCAAAACCCCTAACTCAGCGTTGAATCAAAAATTTAAACAAAGATGAAAAAATAATTAATAGTGACAATGAAATAAATGGTCACATTTTCTTTTGAATAAATTTCAAGCAAATCAAAAACTATGTTAATTAATTCGTTCAAATAATTACCAAGGTAAATTAATAGCTATATTTGTTCAAACTATTTAAACTATGGAAACAGCAACAAAAACAATTTGGTCGATAGACCCTACTCACTCAGAAGTGCAATTCAAAGTGAAACACTTAGTAATTTCAACAGTTACAGGTCAATTCACACAATTCAACGCATCCATCGAAGCAAATGATGATTTCAGTGATGCAACTGTAACATTTGAAGCGGCGATTGATAGTATTTCTACCAACAACGCAGATAGAGATGGACATTTAAAATCAGCTGATTTCTTTGATGCCGCTAACTATCCTACAATGAAATTTGAATCTACAAAATGGACTAAAGTTGATGCGGAAAATGTTACGATTGAAGGATTATTAACGCTTAAAGATACAACGCACCCAATTACATTAACCGCTGAATTTGGTGGTGTTGCAACGGATCCATACGGAAATGTAAAGGCAGGATTTGAAATTACTGGTAAAATTAACCGCACAAATTATGGCTTAACATTCAATGTTGTAACAGAAGCTGGTCATTTAGTGTTAAGTGAAGACATCAAATTAATTGCAAACGTACAATTTGCAAAACAAGGATAAAACTTGTTCTTAATAAGAATTTTTAAGGTGTCCGAATTTCGAGACACCTTTTTTGATAAACTACAACCAAACCTTCGTTCCTTCCGAACAATTTTGACAAATTGGAATCGCATTTCGAGCGGTTAAAACTTGGTTTCGAAAGTTCGTATAGTTAAGTTTTTGTGAATTAAAAACCACCAAAAATGATTGACAACGTGTTTTGATGTGAAAATATGAAACACAAACTCATTTGTTAATCAAAAATTGTCGAAATTGATTGACAAAAAGAATATTAGTATGTTGAATTAAAAACTTCTTTGTAAGCGTTTTCCATTTTCATAATTTCATCATCTGTAAGTTCTGGAAATAACTTTCTTTTTTTTGAAGATAATTGTCCTTTATTTTGATTTAATACTACTATGATAAAATCTAATTTTTTATCCGGCATGTCCACAATAAGTTGTATGTCTTTTTTTAATGCATCAAATCGTTGAAGGAATAATAATTCATCTGGAATTTCATCTGTTACCGTAGATTTAATTGCTCTGATTAAAAAAATGGCATGTTGTGTAAAATCTGGATATCTGTATAAGGCCTCTATGTCTGAGGGGTTATTTACAATCAATGTTCCTGTTGAATTTAATGCATAGTTTGCTTTTTGTTCTACTTGTTTAGATATTAACTCCAATGTTTTATCATACGCATGTATGTTTGCTAGGATATTAGCTGAAACAGGAACAATCGTTTTATATGGGAAAACATTATTTCTTACAAGAATATCGTGAATTAAATAACGATGGATTCTTCCATTTCCATCCTCAAAAGGATGAACATATACAAATCCAAAAGAAACCATTGTTGCTTTTAAAATAGGATGGACATTATTTGATTTGCTGTTTAATGATGCAATTCCATACATTAAACTTTTTACAAATTCTGGTGGAGGACATATATAATGTATTTTTTGAGAAAAATCACGCATGGTTTGACCAACATAGTTTTGATAGTCTCTGTATTTTTTCACAATGTATCTTGGATCTACTAATTGGTTTTGAATATGTACGAGCGATTCCTCTGAAAGCGATTCCTCAAAAGTTTTTTCTCCAGCATTTTCAAGTAAATAAATAAACTTATCCATACGGTCTTTGGGGGGGGCTTCCTGTTCTATATCACTTGATGATTTGGATTCTTTTTTAAATAAGTAATAACTTGCCCTTTTAAAAACTTCTGAATTATAGGTTTCATTTAAATTAACTAATGCATTTTTCAAATCCCAAACTAATAATTCATTAAGTTCAGATGTTTTTCGAATTATTGGACAAAAGCTAGAAGTTCCTAATAAATTGTCGTTAATCTTCCACTTTTGAATTTTAATAGCAGCACCCGCAACATATGTAGACTCATCTAATAAATCTATATAATTTGTTGAATTAATGGTGATATTTATTTTTTGATTTGTTGTAAATTCAAACAAATAACCTATGATTCGTCTATATTTTGAATTTGACTTTTCATGTATGAATTTCTCTATATCGTTGTAATCAATATTCAGAAATATTTCTTTTAATAATGCTAGATTTAAATCGTCATATTTTATTGCAAATTCAAGATGAGTAAAGATGTTATCAGCAACATCATATTTTGGTTTAAATGTTCGAATAATTGTATTATGTGAACTTACTTCAATTTTGTCAACAGTTCCAATGTATGATTCATGCGTAAGTAAATAACCAGTGATTGAAAATTTATCCAATAACCATGTAAATCCAATTTTCTTCATTTAAAAGGGTAAAACTAATTTTGTAAGGGTAAATTTAGTTTTTTAATTTAAAATAAGGGTAAAATAAATTTTATTAGACGTGTTTTCACTTAATTCATAAAATATAAATTGAATGTTAATCCAATAGTTAAAATATGAATTATTGTGGAGATAACTTAATTTCTCCTGCATTGACTACAACCAAACCTTCGTTCCTTCCGAACAGTTTTGACAAATTGGAATCGCATTTCGAGCGGTTAAAACTTGGTTTCGAAAGTTCGAATACTTGGAAGATTTCCAAATCGATTGAAACGATTGTGAAGAAAGCGAACCAATTTGATGGTGGGCATCTTTATCAAAACAACAAGGAACGATGCTTGCGTCCCACGTAAAAACACAAGACGACCACATGCGCCAACAATGATTTCCTGTTACATATTTCAATTTAAACTTACCATCCTTCGTTGGAATGTAACGAGAATATTCTAAATTTTTCGGCATTAAATGGTGCCCTTGTTGGTAATCGTATAATTGCGCAGACTTAAAACGAACCTCATCAATTCCGATTTCATCCGCCAATTGTTGCAAGGATTTTAGTTCATGTTCATTGTAACTAACAACTAAAAATTGAAAAATTAAATGTGGTGTTGAACTATTTAATTTATTTTTAGTTTCAACTAATAATTTAGAAGCTTCTAAAACTTTATTTAATAAGCCATTAATACGGTATTTTGAATACGTTTCTTGTGTTAATCCATCAATAGAAATGATCAATCGGTCCAATCCAGATTGCACAATTTCGTTCACGTTATTTTTAGTTATAAAGTGTGCATTCGTTGAAGTAGCAGTGTAAATATTACGTTGTTTAGCAGCACGAATAAAACTTAAAAAATCTGCATTTAAAAAAGGTTCTCCTTGGAAATAATAATTCACATAAAACAATTGAGATCCTAACTGTTGAAGAATTTGTTCATTGGTAGTTTGCGATAATCGACCCGTAGGACGAGTAAATTCTTTTTTGCCACTTGGGCATTCTGGACATGCTAAATTACATGCGGTGGTGGGTTCGATACTCACTGTAAAAGGTTTCCCCCACACAATGGCTCTTTTTAAAATTCGAGACACAACAAACGAACTGTACAAGAGAAAAAGATTCACTAATCGACCAAGCGACAAATGTTTTAAGAGATTTAAATAATCTTTCATAATTAATAAAATTTCTAAACCCCTAAATCGTTTGCATCATCGCAATTGAATAAAACCAAATGCTTTCAATTTTTGCCATAATTCAGCCGTCGGCAATCCCATTACATTGTAGTACGAACCATTCATTTTTTCGATGCCAATGAACCCAATCCATTCTTGAATTCCGTAAGAACCCGCTTTATCGAAAGGTTGATAATTTGAAATGTAATGTTGCAACTCTTTTACGTCCATTGGATAAAAGGAAACTTCTGTCGTCACTGAAAAAGTAACCCGCATCTGCAGTGTTGCTAAGTGTACCCCTGTTATTACACGATGCGTTTTGCCAGATAACTGCGACAACATTTGCAACGCTTCTTCGCTATTGTTAGGCTTACCCAATACCTGATTGTCAGTAATCACCACGGTATCAGAAGTCACTAGTAATTCATGTGATGTCAACGTTGGAAGCAAGGCATCTGCTTTAATGCTTGCTAAATAGCCTGCAACTTCATCGCACGATAAATCGGATGGATAATCTTCTGCTGTTTCTTTTGTTCTTAGTTCAAAGTCAAAACCCATTCCTTTGAGTAATTCCTGTCGTCTCGGGGATTTGGATCCAAGTACTAATTGATGCGTAAGTTGATACATAGTTTAAGAATGAAGAATAACATGATTAGAGCGAATCGGTTCATTTAAAAAAGTAGAAGCTCTTTTATCAAAATCTTCTGCTGTTTCTGTTGTCAAATAAGTTATCGTTCCATTCTTACTACATCTTTGATTCATTGAAGAATGACGGTCTAAATACACTTTTAAAGAGTCCGCTACAATTTCACCTTGGGTAATTACCTTCACTCCTTCGCCCACAATTTCACGTACAATGGGTGCTACTAAAGGATAATGGGTGCAGCCCAACAACAAGGTGTCGATTTTAGGATCTTTTTCCAACAAACGTTGAATGTCTCTTTTAATGAACCATTTCCCTCCTTCTTCTTCGTGCAACTGATTTTCAATCAACGGTACCCACATCGGACACGATTTTTGATTGATCTCTAACTCAGGAAAAAATTTCGCAATTTCCAATCGGTAAGAATCTGATTTAATCGTACCTTCCGTCGCTAAAATTCCAACATGCTTATTTTCAGAATAATTGCCAATCACCTCAGATGTTGGACGAATTACACCTAACACACGTTTGTGGGGAGCCATTAATGGCAAATCATTCTGTTGAATGGTTCTTAATGCCTTAGCTGATGCCGTATTGCACGCTAAAATCACCAATTCACAGCCTTGTTCAAACAAATAGTTCACCGCCTCCAAGGTAAATTGATACACTACATCAAACGAACGCGGACCATAAGGAGCGCGCGCATTGTCACCCAAATACAAATAATCGTACTCTGGCAATATTTTTTTTAGGTCCGACAAGATCGTAAGACCACCGTAACCTGAATCAAAAATACCTATGGGTGAGGTTGGTTGTTGCATCTTCAATAATTAAAATAATCCCCCAGACTTTTTTTGTTTTTTATCTGTTTCAATTATGGTTTTTTCATTCATCATGTGTTGATGCTTTCCAAAATTGTACGACAAATTTAACCAAACTACACGAGTATCGTTTTTACTTACTTGACTAAAATCTAAATTGGAAGAAATTAATTGAATCGAAGTTTGATTGGTATTGATCGGGTCTGATACAGACAATGAAGCGGTTAGTTGTTTATTAAAGAAATCTTTACTTAATACAATTTCAGCGCCATGAATAGGAGCCGTTAATCGGAATATTTGGTAATACCCCAACGCAACATAAGAATAATTAATGTTTAAACTGAACTTATACGGCAATACAAAATGTGACAATAAGGAATAACTCCAGAAAGGTTCATAAGTTGTGGGATACGTATAATTTTTAAGGAAAATACGATTGTATCCAATATTGAAATAGAAATAATTTAATTCATCCGGATTCAACTGCTGATTGAAAAAATTGAGTCCCTGTGTAAAAATTCCCAATGGAACAGGTAGTCCCATATTTAAATTCAAATACGATTGTTCGGAATAATTTTGAGGGGAGTTAGTAAAACTCTTTTCACCCTTTTCGGCGCTTAAAGTAGTGAACGATGGATTATTTGACAAGGTGTAATCGGCGGACAATGAAAAATAATCAAAGGCAGTAAACGAAACATTGAAATTGTCATAAATAGTAGGCTTTAATTGAATGTTTCCTTTTGAAGTGATGTATTTATCGTAATAATTTGAATTATTTGGATCAAACAAAGATGCAGCAGGAACATTGATTTTTTTTGAATACGCAGCGCTCAAATTCATCACCGGTGAAATGAAATAAGTCAACGATGCATTTGGAAAAAGATTGAAATAATTAGAAACAATGGAAGAAGTAAACAAACTACTTGTACGATCTAAATTATAATTCTCGGCACGTAATCCAACGCCTAAATCCAACTTATTGATCTTTTTTTGAATCTCAACGTAACCAGCTACGTTCTTTTCTTCGTAGTTAAAATCGAGTGCGCTATCGTAGCTATTCGTTTCAAAAACAGTATTTTCTTTTCTAAATGGCGCATACTTTCCTAAATTCGAATTGATCTCTCGATTGAATTTTGAACCTAAGGTAAAATTCGCCCAAGGTAAAGGTAGTTTCACATCGAATTTAACATACGAGATCATTGAATTGCCCGTAAAATTATACTTACTGAATGAAACCGTTGAATTGTCATTCTGCGTAGCTTTCATGGTAGTAGTTCCATTAAATATGGAAGTATAGCCCGTTAACTCTACTGTTTTATTCAATGTATCTAAATTGATACGGTACTTCGCAATGAATTCCTGGGAAGTATTCACAGATCGATTATTCGCATCGTTATTGTAAAAATCTGACGATGATTTCGAAAATCGTTTGCTTTTTAAAGTTAAATCCGTTGTATTCGAATATAAGTTATAATTCAACATCAATAACGATTTTTTTGAAACTTTAATACTTACAGATGGTTTGACATACGTATTCATCGTTTGATCTTGCGCTTCGATGGTATTGTTCACATGAATTATTGGTGCAAAACTTAGGAAACCTAATTTCATTGTTTCGGTTTGAGTCGAACCAACCGATCCAGTCCCCACTAATAATTGCCAATTTGATTTTTTGCGCTTGGCATTCAACACCAAAGAAGGTGACAATTTATCGTTTTGATTCTTTCCATAATTTAAATTTAAACTACCCGACACCCATTTTACCGCAACACCTCGCGTTACAACATCAATGATTGCACCTTGTAAATCTGCGTCATA
>CAMCQL010000063.1 GCA_945877005.1 Chryseobacterium gleum | reverse complement strand
ATTTTTTGAATCATGGTTTATTTATACTTTGCTGAATTTTGGAAAAAATAGTTTTTAATGACTGATTTTCCTTAAAATTTATTGTTATTTGATTGTTGGATTTAAGTGCATTAATACGTTCTTTTGTTTCGGGATGTGTACTTAAATATTTCATAAATCCATCTTCGCCTTCGCTCTCTTTATCTAAAATTTGCATAAGATCAATCATTCCTTTTGGACTCACTTTGTATTTTATCATGAAATTCACCCCGTGTTGATCTGCTTCTGTTTCTAACTCACGTGAATACCTCAATTGTTTTAATTGGCTAGCCTGGTCTAAAATACCCGCTGATATACCAGAAATATCGCCAAATAAACCTGAAATGAAAAAAGAAGTCGCAGCACTTCGTCCTAAACTTTTTAAAGAATGTTGGTGTGTTACATGTGTAATTTCATGGGAAAGCAATGCTACCAATTCATTGTAGTTTTTCATTTTGTTTACAATCCCTGAATACACAAAAATTTGCCCACCAGGAAAAGCAAAAGCATTTACCAATGGCGAATTAACTACCGTTATATTGATTGGATACGATTCTTTTACATGCAAAGAATCAAGGAATTGATTCAGTAATTTTGATGAAACAGCATTGATTTCTTCTGTTTGTTTAAAATTTTCTGCAATTGATGCACCTAATTTAATTTCAGTATCTTTTGGTACAAGCAACGTAGCCTTCTCACCTAACCAGGGTATTAATATCCAGTAAGAAAAAACACAAAGACAAAAAAACGAGAAAATTAAGGTAATAATAATTGGGGTTTTCTTACGATACCACAGAACGGTTGACCTTCCTAGAAACGAATTTTTAGAAATTAATTCATAATATTCAAGAGTACTTTCACCAATGATTTCTATGGTTTTATGTGGGTATTCACCGTATTTAATCGTTAATGTTGTGCCTGTTAATTCGTTCGAAATTAAATCGTTAATCTTCCAACAAATGATTTCTAAAGTGTCATCTATCTGAATTAATATTTCTTCGGTTCGTACATCAATTTTACAAGTCCATGCACGCGACGAAAGTCCATCAAAATACAGTATCTGTTCCATTAAATGATCGAAATATCTAACATTCCTGCGATATCATCACCAGATGCATCTTTGTACTCTTCTTCTGTTTGCAAGATAGAATCAGCGTCAATATCTTCTTCAAATTCAATGTTTTGAAATAAAACACGTGTAATTCTATTGATTGCAATACCTGTCCCAATACCAAATGTGAAAGCCACAATTAAATAGTTGACGATTAATAATTTAAAAATTCCTCCAGGTGTCAATGTAGAACGTAAATTAATTTCTTTACCGTCTTGAATTATTTTTGTGTTGTTCACTTCGAACATTAAGCGGTTTTTATAGTACCAAAATGAATATATTCCAAATGTAAGTATCGAAAAAATCACCCCTTTCAAATTGATTAAAAACAAATCAACCCCTTTTCCTACAAAGGCGAATTGAATGCTTCCGAAGCGTATGTTGCTTCTTGTATATTTATTCAAAGCGACACGCATCCATGAACTATAAATTCCAAAAGTTACGATTGTCAACATTATATTTTTAAGGTAAATTCCATATAACTCTTTCAAGTTGCCTCTGTAACCAAAATGAATACCTCTCCATGAAGTACGAGATAGTCTATACTTTAAAGAACCATGCAGTGCCAAAGGAATCAAAGCAAAAAAACCAAGATTAAATACAATGAATCCTACATAAACCAATGTGGGATTATTTGATAAACTACAAAATAATAAGAACGCATACAAAACACCAAACATCAAAAGAGCTTTAATAAATCCTTTAAATACCTCTTTTCCAGTTCCGTGAAAAACAAAACGTGAATTCATATATTCTGTTTCATTGTACATGTATTTTAATTCTTTGACTTTTGCCCAAGGATAATAAAATCCTAATGTAATGATTTTAAGAATGTTATTTAAAATACGTAAACCAACTAAATCACCATGACTTCCGTGAAATTTCAATGTTGTTCTCCAAGTGTTGTTCTCCATGTGTCTTTTTTATTTAAGCAAAAATAGATTTATTTTTTAAAAATCAATTGATTAGGTATCTATTGGGTTTTATTTAAGAATTATTTACATAATCTTATTTAACTACTCTCTAAATCTTTGTAATTTTGTTTAAAAAATTTTTTTTTTCATTTATAACTCATAATTCATCATTAATAATTTTAAAATATGTATCCAGCAGAATTAGTTGCCCCAATGAAACAAGATTTAGTAAGCGTAGGTTTTACTGAATTATTAACAGCCGATGAGGTTGATAACACTATTAAAAATACAGAAGGTTCACTTTTAGTAGTTGTCAATTCTGTATGCGGTTGTGCAGCAGGAAATATGCGTCCAGGCGTTAAATTGTCGATCAATGGTGAGAAAGCACCTACTAAATTAGCAACTGTGTTTGCAGGTGTTGATCAAGAAGCTGTAGCGCAAGCTAGAAAACACTTTTTACCATATCCTCCGTCTTCTCCATCAATTGCATTATTTAAAGATGGTGAGTTAGTGCATTTTTTGGAAAGACATCATATTGAAGGAGGAACTGCTCAAATGATTGCTGAAAACTTACAAGAAGCGTACAACGAATTTTGTTAAGAGTTACCGCTTATTTGATTTTAACTTTTAGTTAAGATAAATTTGATTGATTTTAAGGGTGTCCGATTTCGAGGCACCCTTTTTAATGGATAGTAGTGACTTTTATTTTTAAATGGTAAATTATATGTTCATAGATACACATACCCATTTGTATTCATCACAATTTGACGAAGACCGCATGGAAGTCATTCAACGATCGATTGACAATGGAGTTGATAAATTATTATTGCCTAACATAGATCGTTCTTCGATTCAAGGAATGTTAGATCTTCAGCATAAATTTCCTGCGAATTGTTATGGCATGATGGGGTTGCATCCCTGTTCTGTTTCTCAAAATTGGGAACAAGAACTAGAAGAAATAAAGTCATTATTACAGCACGAAAGAATCATTGCAGTAGGGGAGATAGGCATAGATTTGTACTGGGATAAAACGTTTGTGGAAGAACAAAAAGAAGCGTTCAAGCGACAAATAACTTGGGCGAAAGAATTGCTTCTTCCAATTGTGATTCATGCACGTGATTCATTTCCAGAGATTTTTAATGTTTTAGATCAGGTAAACGATGAGCGATTAAAAGGCGTTTTTCATTGTTTTACCGGGTCAATAGAGGATGTTTCAAAAATTCAATCTTACGGTGGATTTAAGTTTGGAATAGGTGGAGTACTTACGTTTAAAAAATCAGGTTTGGATGAGGTTGTCAAAAACATACCAATCGAAGAAATAGTTTTAGAAACGGATGCGCCTTACCTCGCGCCAACTCCGCACAGAGGAAAACGCAATGAAAGTTCTTATTTACCATTGGTTGCTTCAAAGTTATCCGATATTTTTGAAATTTCAGAACGTGAAATCGCTCGTATTACCTCTGAAAATGCAGTTCAACTTTTTAGATTATAATTTATAACTTTGGTAAATGGAAAGACCAAAAGTACTTATCATTTATACAGGCGGAACAATAGGGATGGTGAATGACCCTGCGACAGGAATGTTGACGGCTTTTAATTTTGACCACTTATACCAGCAAATTCCCGAAATAAAACGGTTGAATGTTGATTTGCAAACAATCTCGTTTGAACATCCTGTAGATTCATCGGAAATGAATCCAGAATATTGGAAGCAAATTGCAGAAATAATTTATTCTAATTACGATAAGCACGATGGTTTTGTTGTTTTACACGGTTCGGATACAATGGCATACAGTGCATCCGCATTAAGTTTTATGCTTCAAAACGGATCAAAACCAATCATTTTAACTGGCTCACAATTACCAATTGATGAAATTAGAACAGACGGTCGTGAAAATGTGCTTACATCCATAGAAATTGCTGCAGCTAAGAATGCAGACGGTTCTTCTAAAATCAATGAAGTTGCAATTTATTTTGAAAATAATTTATTCCGAGGAAATCGAACTACCAAGGTTTCCGCCAATGCGTTTGAGGCGTTTAGTTCACCAAATTTCCCTCCACTTGCAACTGCTGGAATCGCTATTGATTTTCATTTTAATGAAAGGATTAAAAAGGAATCTTTGAGTCTCTTTACTGAATTTGATAATCGCGTAGCATTATTGAAAATATTTCCTGGATTTAATGCTTCTGTATACCAGAGTTTATTCAATATTGATCGAATTAAAGGAATCGTATTAGAAACATTTGGTGCTGGTAATGCTCCAACAGACCAACAATTTGACGATTTAATTTCTGCATATATCCACGATGGTGGAATTGTGTTAAATATTACCCAATGTAGTAGTGGATCTGTTCAACAAGGAATGTATGAAACAAGTTCTTTTTTCCAAAAAGTAGGCGTAATAGGAGGGGGAGATATGACGACTGAAGCAGCCATAACTAAATTAATGTATGCTTTGGGTAATAGTACTTCATTAGAGGACGCTAAAACATTATTGAATCAAGACCTAGCTGGTGAAATTTCAATCAAATAAACTTTTCTTTTATCTTTTATGATTACATTTGCCCTCATCGTTTTGGCGATCATTGTTTGGAGAGGTGTCCGAGTGGTTGAAGGAGCACGCCTGGAAAGTGTGTATAGGTCACAAGCTTATCGGGGGTTCGAATCCCCCTCTCTCCGCATAGTTTTCTTTATTTAACTATAATTTTATCTTAAATAATTTAAAGTTTTCATAGTGGGGACTTTAAATTATCTTCCGATAAACTCCATTCATGTTAATAAATTGTTAACTAAAAATTAAAGACCTCACTGTTCAACGGTTAGATTTTATTCAAAAATTCAGGTTTCTAATTACAAACGCTTAATTAACAATAAGACTGATAATTAACTTTTATTTTAATTAAATTCTAAAGTCTATTAAAAAAGTAGGAAAAAATTATTTTTCTGAATTTGAACAATAAAAAGTTTTATGTATGTTTGTCGAAAAAATTATTAAACCATTTAAATTTTAGAGTGATGAGCAAAAAACAAAAGACATCAGGTGGATTTACTTCGTTAGCAGCATCAATTGCAGTGGCGATTTCATTAATCTTAGGTATTGTAATTTATAAATTCATTTTTGGGGACCCAGGAAATTTCGTGGACGGAGATCCTACTGCTGAACCATTGGAAGGAAACTTTATGGGAATTATCTATAAGGGAGGTATCATCGTACCTGTTCTTGTTGCAATGAACTTAATTGTAATCATCTTTTCTATTGAACGTTTTATTACTTTATCAAAAGCAAAAGGGAAAGGAAGAACTGATAAATTTGTTGAAGATATTCGTGAAAAATTAGAAAACAAACAAATTACAGAAGCAATTGAAGCTTGTGATGCACAAAAAGGTTCTTTGGCGAATGTAGTTCGTGCAGGATTGGAAAAATACGAGCACATTGCTGCTGACGCAACGTTGGATAAAGATCAAAAAATTGAATCTTTGAAAAAAGAATTGGAAGAAGCTACTTCTTTAGAATTGCCAATGTTATCTAAAAATTTAAGTGTACTTTCTACTTCTGCATCTGTTGCAACTTTGATCGGTTTGATCGGAACAGTATTGGGTATGATTCGTGCCTTTGCCGCAATGTCTCATGGTACTCCTGATACTTCTGCGTTAGCAACTGGTATCTCTGAAGCACTTATCAATACTGCATTTGGTATCTTCGCTTCTACCTTAGCAATTATTCTCTACAACTTTTTCTCTACTAAGATTGATACAATGACTTACAGTATGGATGAAGCTAGTTTCTCAATTGTTCAAGATTTCAGCACGAAAAATAAATAATTAGTCAGCTACATAAAAATAACAGAAGATGCCTAAAATTAAAGTACCAAAACATTCACCATCGATCGATATGACTCCGATGGTTGACTTGGCATTCTTGCTTGTAACATTCTTTATGCTTGCTGCTAATTTTCGATCTAATGAACCTGTTGACGTTGAAACTCCATCAAGTATCAGTGATAAAATTATTCCTGAAAACATTTTGATGGTGACAATTGATAAAGGGGGTCGAATTTTCGTAAACCTAAGTCATACAGAAGCTAGAAAAGAGATGTTGCAAAATATGAGCGCTAAATACAAAGTTGCTTTTACGGAGAAACAAATTGAAGCTTTTGCTGGTATGTCTAGTTTTGGTTGTTCTATGCAAGAATTGCCAAAGTATATTGAGATGTCTGGAGAAGAACGTAAACAGTTTAATACAATTGGTATTCCTGCAGATACTACTAATAATCAATTGAAAGATTGGATTTTTTACGGAAATATTGCAGCGTTAAATACTGGAAAAACGAAATACGAAGAAGCTTCTTTGAATGGTTTGAATCCTGAAATAAATGATTTTAAACCTAAATTTATTTTGAAAGTAGACGGTAAAGCTGTTTACTTACATGCTCAAAATGTGATCAATACATTTAGAGATTTGAATTTAAATAACTTGAATTTTATCACGTCTGCGGAGCAAGCTCCTAAATAATTAGAGAAAAATGGCAGAAATAGCAGAAGGCGGTGGCGGTGGCCACGATAAAGGAAAGAAAAGAGCAAAGAAAGCTTCAACCAAAGTGGATATGACTCCAATGGTGGATTTGGCTTTCCTTTTGTTAACTTTCTTCGTACTAACTTCTACTTTTAGTAAACCTAAAGTAATGAGTTTGGTATATCCTGCAAAACCGAAACCTAATGAGGTCATTCCTCCAGCTAAAGTAAATAATGGTATTACATTTTTGATTTCTGAAGATAAAATTTACTACTACCAAGGTCAATTTTATACAAAAGGAAATCCGGATGGAAAACCTGCTACTGAGTTGAAGGAGTCCAATTTTGGTCCTAGTGGTTTGAGAAAATTACTTTCTGATTTAAATTCAACGGTTCTTAAAAATAAAGAAGGTCTAGATAAAAAATTGCATAGCAAACAAATTCAAGACACAACTTACGAACGCATGTTGAATGAATTCAAAGGAAGTAAGGAAGCGTTGAAAGTTTTGATTAAAACCGACGACAAAGCGACTTGTAAGAATTTTATTGATTTAGTGGATGAATTAAAGATTGCTCAGATCGGGGTAATCGCTCCAGTAGATTTATTAAAAAGTGAACAAGATTTAATGAAAGCAAAACAATAGGAGTATGACAGTAATAATTTGTGTTGCCCTAGTAGTAGCTGGAGTATCGTTATACGATTATTTCTCAGCACGAAGATGGCAACAAGTCACATCGAGTGATAGGAATGAGATTGTTTTTACCAACAGAAATAAAGAATATGGTGCATACATCTTAAGAAGAGATTATGACAAACGTATGGTTTTAATTATGGTTGGTGTTGCGACAACGATTGGTTTAACTTTTGGTATTTTTACTTACATCAAAAATATGCCTGAAGAAGTGATTGAAGAACCAAAAGTTGACACAACAAACATTGCTATTCCTGCTCCACCAGAAGAGGATTTGCCTCCTCCACCAAAAGAAGAGTTACCTCCACCAGAAGAAAGAACGATTGCATTTCCTCCTCCAGTAATCGTAGATATACCTGTAGAAGACGAAGTTCCTACTCAAGAAGATATTGCTGATACGAAAGCATCCACTAAAACTGTTGAAACTGACAATGAAAGTTGGTCAGCTGAAACAGGGCCGACAGAAGAAAAGCCTCAAGTTGTAGAAACGAAGGAAGAAGAAATTCTTGAGTTTATCGATGAGGACGCAGGTTTTCAAGGAGGTCCTGCAGCAATGCAACAATGGATTTCTAAAAATGTACAGTATCCTCAATCAGCTATTGAGTTAGGTGAACAAGGGAAAGTATATGTTTCTTTTGTTGTTGAACCAGATGGATCGATCAGTAACGTTGTTGTTGAGCGCGGTGTATCTGATGATTTAGACAGAGAAGCAAAAAGAGTTGTTCGATCTATGCCTAGATGGAAAGCTGGTAAAAACAATGGAAAAGCGGTAAGAGCGAGATGTCGATTACCAATAGCATTTAACTTACAATAATTTTTTAAGGGTGTCCGTTTTACGAGACACCCTTTTTTATAACAAGGGGATTTACTTTGTTTTTTCGTTGGATTATTCAACATCCAAAAGTCACATTTCAAACTAAAATTTTCAATAGCCAATAGTTACTCTTTTTGAATTTTGATTATGAAAATTATTTCTGCATTCTTAGCATCTTTCACAATCATAATTTGTTTGATTTTAATTTATTTTTTAGCGTCAAGCGATTTGTTTATGGATCGTTTGGTTGGTTCTAAAAGGTTAATTATGATTGCGGTTTTAGCAGTTTATTCAATATTTAGAATTTTTAAGTTATACCGCATATTAAAACAAAAAGATTAATTCTACTTTTGTACCTAAAGTAATTGTTGAGAATATGACAAAATTCAGTGTGACATTTTTTTTGTTAATTATAGGTTTACTGCTATCTTGTAATTCCCAAGATAACCCGCTCGCCTATCAAACGGATACGCACGGAAGGGGAAAAACAAAAATATTGATCGAAGAGTCGTTCAAACGTTTATTTGATACGAGTATTTATACTTTTCAAAGCCAATATCCAAAGGCTACAATTCAGCCCGTTTATAAAACAGAGAGTGATGCTATTTTGTCATTTTATAAAAATGAATCTAAAACAATCGTAATTTCTAGAGATTTTACAGAAGAAGAAAAAAAGAGTTTAAAGAGTAAAAAAGTTGAAGTAAGAAGTGATAAGATTGCAACCGATGCAATTGCAATTATAGTGCACCCTTCAAATAAAGACACATTGTTTACGTTGGATGAGTTAAAAACAATTTTAACAGGTAAACAAGTGTCATGGAATTCATCTCGTCAACCAATTAAGATTGTTTACGATAATATAAATTCTGCCAATTACAATTATCTAGTTAATTTTTGCGGTTCTGAGAACAAGGCGAACAACGTTTTTGCTGTGAAATCGAATGAGGAAGTGATTAAATATGTTCAAAAAACACCAGGCGCATTAGGTGTTATCGGATTAAACTGGATCAGTGATTTAAATGATTTTGACGTAAAAGATTTTTTAGAAGGAATTAAAGTTGCC
>CAMCQL010000062.1 GCA_945877005.1 Chryseobacterium gleum | reverse complement strand
CAATGTTCAGCAATTGCTTGAGCATTTAGCGGCCGAGGTCCCCAAACACCTATTTCCTCCAATGTTTCAGTATCAAAACGTATCAATTTAGGAATAGATTCGGCGCCATTGGTCAAATAGTTTTGGAATTCGTTTAAATGTTCACTTTTTATTAAAATTTTAAGCTCAATTGTGCTGTTAGATGCTTCTGTTATTTTATGTATAATTGGAATGTTTTGAGCACAGTCACCACACCAAGCTTCGGCAAAAAGCACCCAATATTCTTTTGATTCTTTTGAAGAGAGGGTTTCGAACAGCTCTTCGTTGAGTTTAAATTGTTTTTCATTCCGATGCATTCGTTGCTCATTTAACTGAGTAAATTCGACTAATTCTGGTGTTTGTTTGCTTCCAGTTGTTTTGTCTTCGGTTAATAACGATTGAATATGTGCACGATAAGTAGCGTAATTCATTCCTGATTTGATGATTGATGCTTTCATGGGGTTAATTTTCAAAAATTAAACAGTTGAATTTTTCTATTTGTTTTATTCAAAAGTACAATTTGATGAGGTTTCAATTGGTAACTTTCGTTACGTAGATGGAAAATAGTTTGAATTTATGAAATTGATTATTTATTAATAGAACTCTTTCTTGAGGAAAATATATTAATCTTATGTTCAAATAACGAACTCAATATGAATTAAATGAATGATTGCTATTCTTATTTATCCTTTTTTTTATTTTAACACTTAATTTTAGTAATTTTAATAAAAAATAAGTATGTCAACTTTTCTTTTTGATTTAACACCGCATATTTTTTGGGATGTTGATGTAGAGTCAATAGACGTGGAAAAGAATGGAGTTTTTATTCTACAACGTGTTTTGCAATATGGTTTATTGCAAGATTGGTTGATACTCAAGTCCAGTTTAGGCTATGAAAAAATCAAGTCAATTGCCGTAAATATTTCTACTTTAGATGATGTTTCCATTTCATTTTTATCCAATCTCCTGAAAATAGAAAAATCTGAATTTAAATGTTACAAAAACAGACAGTCAAACCAGAATTATTGGAATTATTAGAAAAATTAATGTTGGTGGAGGAGTTCACTAATTTTAATTTGGTTGGAGGAACAGCGCTGGCGTTATACGATGGGCATCGTTTTTCAATTGATATTGATTTGTTTGGTAGAAGTGATGTCGATGCTGTAAAATTCACGGATTTATTAAAGGAATATGGTGATACAATACTATTGTCACAAAGTCCTAAAATACTGATATATAAAATTGATCAAATTAAAGTCGATTTTGTCGATTATAATTTTGAGTTAATTGAACCGTTAACTATCGTAGATGGCATCCGTTTGGTGTCTAAAAAAGATATTGCTGCAATGAAACTTAACGCAATAGCAGGTAGAGGTAGCAAGAAAGATTTTATAGATGTTTTTCAGTTGTTAAAGCAGTTTAGCCTTTGTGAAATGTTGAACTTCTATTCTAAAAAATATCCAAACGGTTCTGAATTTATGGTGTTGAAAAGTTTACTTTATTTTGATGATGCAGAAAATGAACCTGATCCAATCATGATGCTAAAAATAACTTGGGAAGAAGTCAAAGAAAAGATTGTCCTTGAGGTAAGAAATATTTAGGTTTTTCTTTTTGAAAGCTATTGTTTCTTTAAAAGTTAGGCAGTGAATTGAAATTGAGTATTGGATAAATAATCTAACAATATACTTTTACACACACTTTTCGACTTAACTTTAGGAATTGTAGACGTAAAAAAGCGGGTCAACTATGGAGTATTAGCGATAAAACGATAAAAACACATAAAATAATGGAAGAAATCATCAATAAAGTGACTGAAAGTGGTTTGATTCAAATGGATCTAGCAGACTATAAACCTGCGAAAAATAACATTGTAGGAATTGATTTAGCGGATCAGTTGTGGGAGGGATTAGTATTGAAGGAAAAAGATTTTCGTTCATTTTTAGCAGAAAACGATTGGTCACAATTTGAGGGTAAATACGTATTTGTGCATTGTTCTGCTGATGCAATCATTCCAACTTGGGCCTACATGTTGGTAAGTTCCAAATTGCATGGAATTGCTGCATTTGTAAGTGTTGGTTCCAAAGAAGCGTTGGAAAAAGAAATGATCAAGCAAACCATAGAAGGTATGGATGTTACTTCATTTAAAGAAGGACGTGTTATCATCAAAGGTTGTTCAGACATTACTAGTCCGGAATATGCGATGAGTTTGTTGGTGCAACGACTTCAGCCAGTAGTAAAAAGCATTATGTATGGGGAGCCTTGTTCTACAGTTCCTGTGTACAAACGTAAATAACAAAAGATGCTTAGAGCAGCCATTGAAGCACTTCAACAACAATCTAGTGCTTTAGAGCCGAATAGTGCCTCGAGAGAAGATTATTTTCAATTACTCAAGAATTATACAGAATCGTTTCTTTCAACGATGGAACAGCAGCCTTCTTTTATTGGTGGAAGTCATGTTTCTGATTCTTTTGCCATTGATGAAACTACCGTGATTAGTTTGAAAGATGCCCTGCACCGATTGGACGAAGAAATAGTCAATAAAGGAGTTAGAACTTCTGGACCTGGGTATTTGGGCTACATACCTGGTGGAGGATTGTATGCGTCAGCGATGGGTGATTATTTGGCTGCGTTGACCAATGTGTATGCAGGGGTGAGGTATACTTCTCCTGGAGCATCACTATTGGAGGATGAATTGATTCAATGGTTGAAAAAGATTTTTAATTTCCCAAAAGAAGGTGTTGGAACGCTGACTTCTGGAGGTTCCATTGCGACCTTGATTGCGCTGACTTCGGCGAGAGACAAGCACCGTATTATTGAAAAAGACCCTCGTAAATGTGTCGTTTACATGGGGGAAAACACCCATCATGCAAGTCATAAAGCATTGTGCGTAATAGGTTTGGAACATATTAGGATTTCCTACGTGGCATTGGACGAAGAAAATCGAATGGTTCCAAGCGACTTGGAGGTTAAAATTGTAAAAGATATTGCAGAAGGGTATGAACCCTTTTTGTTGATTGCTTCCGCTGGTACAACGAATACTGGAACGATAGATCCTTTGGAATCTTTGGCTCAGATTGCTGAAAAGTTTAACTTATGGTATCATGTAGATGCCGCCTATGGAGGTTTTTTTGTATTGGTCGAGGAGGTGGCTTCCCAATTTAAAGGGATAGAATTGGCTGATTCACTTGTAATTGACCCTCACAAAGGTCTGTTTTTATCGTACGGTTCTGGTGCTGTTTTGATAAAAGACAAAGCCGCTGCGCTTCATTCCCATCGGTATTCTGCAAATTACCTGCAAGATTTAGACGATTTTGGATTGGATGCTGCAGATATTTCTCCAGAATTAAGTCGTAATTTTAGAGGGCTTCGTATGTGGTTGCCATTAAAATTACATGGGGTGGAAGCGTTTAAAGCGTGTTTGAAAGAAAAATTATTGTTGGCGCAATATTGTCATCAAGAACTACTCAATCATGGATTTGGATGTAGCCCTCAACCCGATTTGTCGATCATCTATTTCTGGGTACCGGCTCAAACATTGGAGGAGGAAAATGATTTAACGAAACAATTATTGAAACATATTCATCAAGATGGAACTACGTACTTGAGTTCTACAAATATTCAACAGCGATTTGTCATTCGAATTGCAATTCTGTCTTTTCGAACTAAATTGGACACCATTGATCAAACCATTGAAATGTTGTTGAAAGCGAAGCAAAAATTAGTCTACGGGGAGTAGCTGAAATTCAAGTTTTTTTTCTTGTATCAAAGCAATGAATTGGGGTAATAATTCTTTTTGACGCGCTTCAATTTTTGGATTGTCGTGAAAAACAAGAATTTCGCCTCCATGAATGTTCATTTTTGCATTTTCTAAAATGACTGAAATCGGTAATTGCTGATCAAAATCGTAACTTAACCACGACCACATGACAATCGTGAAGTTTTTCAAAATTGATTTTTCTCTCGAAAGCTGTAATCGACCGTAGGGTGGACGGAATAACTTTGATGGTATCAGTGCTTTTGCTGACTCAATTGAGTTGAGGTAGTTTTTTTTAGAGGTTTTTAGGGCATTGTCATGATGCATTGTATGATTACCAACTTGATGCCCTTCTTTCAAAATTCTCTGAAATAGTTCAGGGTAGCGCGCTACATTTTCTCCCACACAAAAAAAACACGCTTTGATTTGATTTTTATTGAGTTCATCCAAAACCCATGGGGTAATTGCGGGATGAGGTCCGTCGTCGAAAGTGAGGTAAACAACATTCTTATTCAAAGGAAAACCCCACTTACGATTAAAAAATAGTTTTTTAACAATAGGTGGGGTTTTAAAAAGGTGCATGAATTACAATCTTATTGCATTTGTTGCATCATTTCTTGTAATTGTTCAGGGGTGAAATTTTCCTGTGTTGTAGGTGCTGAAATATTTGCAGGTGCTGCTCTAAAACCATATTTCACTCCAACCGCTTCAATGTGATTTTTCAATTTTTCAATTTCAACGCGATCTTTTCCGTCAACACTTAAATCACTGTAAATTCTTGGGAAAACTACTTTGTACAACGCGTTAATTTTCGCATTCAATCGTTTTGCTACTGCACTATTTTTGTCTCCGATTTCTGCATCTGCGGTATAAGTAGCAACAATCATATAGTTTGTTAAGGCAGAAATTAAATCAGGTTTGTTGTTGAAAGCAAACGATGCATTACTTTTTTCAAAGTAATTTAAAATAGATTCAATTTGAGTTGCCACTTCTCCTGCTAATTTATTCGCTTTTGCTTTATTTCCAGCTCTATATAGAACGCCTACGTATTCATGCAATGTTCCATCAGAGTAACCTTCGAAAGTTACACCTGGAGCCAATTCAAAATTCGCATTTCCTGGGTTTGGTTCACCATAGTCAATTACGTTACTGATTGGCATTACATTGATGGAGCGATCAATCAGTTCAATTGCTTTT
Organism: Chryseobacterium gleum; assembly: GCA_945877005.1. Lineage (GTDB taxonomy): Bacteria > Bacteroidota > Bacteroidia > Flavobacteriales_D > Crocinitomicaceae > CANHVK01. The sequence goes on along the minus strand of CAMCQL010000062.1, from coordinate 4,195 downwards.
TTCTTATTGTCTGCAATTGTTTTGTCTGCGTTTTTCAATATGTTTTGAAGTGAATCTGCAGTTTTGGTTTGACCAGCACCACGTAATTCGGAAATTTGACCTGGGAATTGAATTTTACCATTTTTCAACTCATCAGCTTCATTCAAGTAGGCTTCAGCCAAACGAATGAATTGGTCACGGTATTGTGATGTATGACGACGTGTGTAATAGTCTGTCAAAACACCTTTTTTATTCATTTTACCAAAGTCATACACTTTTGTTAGATTCTTGTACATTTTTTCTTTGTCGATTGGATTACGATCTACCACGGGAGTAAATTCATAAGCAATTCCATTTTGTTTTACAAAACCTCTTTGGTAAAGAGCAATTGAAACATTTGAACCACCAGGAGAAGAAAAATAAATTGGACGTTTCCAATCATTGTTGGCCAAGATATCTAACATCATGACTTGTTCTCTTGTCAATGCTTGCTCGTCGATACTGAATCTAATTTCAGAAGGTATTCTTTCCGCATCCGTTTTTGCAACGATACCAGAAGCAATCGCATTCTTTTTATTCACTGGTAATATAAAACCACGTGAAGGGAATACTCTTAATTTATGGCCGTTATTGTCGATTTGATTTTTATCGTCTCGAACAAATTCCATTGCAATATCCATCGGAAGGTAGTCCCAAGATTTCTCCCAATCTTTTAAAGTAGTTTGGAATTGTTGCAACATTTCTTGTGGTGCGTCAATCATTCCGTTACTGTAACCCATCAAAATCTCTAGAGAAGCAGTCATAACTCTGTCAACATCCGAGTAAGAAGGGGCTGCCGCTGGCGTAGAAATTTTAGATCTAATAGCATCTATGTTTGCCTGTGCCTCAGGAGTTTTAGATTTGATTGTGTTAGCAACCATGGCTGCATTTTCTTGGAATTGTGAAAATGCTTCTTGAAAAGCAGCTTTGTTGTATTTAATTTTAGAAGTGTATATTTTTTTCAATGCTTCTTTCGGTACTCCGGCATTCATTAAATCTAACATAGACAAGAAATAAACCTGATCTGTATTACCTGCATACATCATGATTTGATCTTCTCTGAATTTAATAGGCAATGGTTCAGAAGTATACGCCTTCATTTTCATTTGATCAGTGTACCAATCTGTTTGCATCAAGGAAAGGTTACAAACTCTAACGTCAGTTCTTTTTTCCTCCACCTCTTGTAAATACCACAATGGGAATGTATCGTTGTCCCCGTTGGTAAATATGATTGCATTTTTAGCGCAAGATTCAAGGTAATTGTAGGCAAGATCACGTGCAGATGTTTTTTCGCTTCTGTCGTGGTCGTCCCAACCTTGAACTGCTAATAACAAGGGTGCTATGGCAGCAATTGCAATGGCAGCATAAGCGCCTTGTGTTTCATTTTTGGATTTTTTACCTAACAAATGCATGATGCCGATTAATGCGCCAGCAATCACCGAAATGTATAACCATGACAGGGAAGCTGTGAATCCTCCGCCCATTCTGTCAATGATAAAAAAGAATACCAACCCACCTGCTGCGATGATTCCAGTTCTTTTCAATTCTAACTTGGTAAATGATTTGGACATTTCAAACAAGGCAAAAACGGACAGTCCAATCCAAATGGCAAACATATAGAAAGACGCAGCATACGCATAATCACGTTCCCTTGGTTCGAACGGTTTTTGATTCAGGTAGATGACAATCGCTAAACCGGTAAAAATGAAAGAAAGCAATACGATGAACGCATCTTTTGGCGCTCTGTAGAAATGGAAAACCATTCCTATCACCGCTAAAATCAGAGGGAATAAGTAAAATTTATTGTTTGATTCATTGTTAGTGGTAAAAGTAGGCGCATCAATTCCTTGCGCTCCCAAATGTTCTTTATCAATTGAGCTAAATCCTGTTAACCAATTTCCTCGCATCGCATCTCCATGTCCTTGAATGTCGTTTTGACGACCTGCAAAGTTCCACATGAAATACCTCCAATACATCCAATTGATTTGATAACGTGCGAAGTAAGTTAGGTTTTCTCCAAAGGAAGGCAATCTTTTACCATCATTTCCAATGTCTGTTCCTTTGTCTTCTGCTTCGTTGTAACCAGACCAAGATTTGTAGGCATCAATTTTAACTTGGTCTTGACTCCAATACATACGTGGAAAAAACGTGTTTTGTGCATACACAGGTTCTTGATTTTCTCTGTAGCCGTCGTTAGTCACATAATATTTCTCAATAACTTCATGACCATTTCCTAAAGTTTTAGCGTGTTTTTTTGCATCTGATTCTGCTCTAAATGCTTTTAAGTCTTGTTCGCCACGCGTAACAACAAAACGACGTGCATAAAACTTAGAACGATCGCCCCATTTACTTTGGTCTTCGTCTACTTTTGAATTCCAGTAAGGACCAGATGCAATTGGCCAACTTCCATATTGTTCACGTTTTAAATAAGAGTGTAAAGTCACCAAATTTTCCGGGTCGTTTTCATCCAAAGGAGTATTTGCACTTGAACGAATCACAATCGTTGCGAAAGAACCATATCCGATTAAGAAAACGATGAACCCTAAGGCAGCTGCATTTAAAATCGGTTTGTCGTTTTTCTTAGACCAACGAACCAAGAAAATGGAACCGATAATTAATAATACGAAAAAGAATAAACTTCCAATGTAGAAAGGCATTCCCATTGAATTGACAAATGCGATTTCAAATTTAGAAGCCAATGAAATTGTACCTGGGATAATTCCTTCTTGAATGAATCCTAACGTAAAAATGGAAACGATTCCCGTAATGAAGAAACCTTTCCAACTAAATTTTGCAGTTTGATTGAAGTAAATCACATAAGCAATTGAAGGGATTACCAATAATCCAAGTAAATGGACTCCGATCGCTAATCCGAAAAGGAACATTATTAATATCATCCACCTTAATGGACTCACATCTAAATCAAGTTCTCCAAATTTGATGGCTTCTGTTTCTTCGTCCCATTTTAAGATAGCCCAGAAAATGATAGCTGTAAACAACGACGACATCGCATAAACCTCACCTTCCACGGCAGAAAACCAGAAAGAATCTGTAAATGTGTATGCTAAAGCGCCAACTGCCCCACTTCCTAAAATTGCAATGATTTCGCCTTTAGACAGTGTTCTTTTATTGTTTAACGCCATTTTCTTTGCGAGCATCGTAATCGACCAAAACATAAATAAAATACTGAATGAACTAGATAATCCAGACATTCTATTGATCCACACTGCTACATTTTCAGGCGCTGCAAAAAACGAGAAAATTCTTCCCAATAACATGAAGAGGGGAGCACCAGGAGGGTGACCAACTTCCAATTTATAAGCGGCTGTGATATATTCACCACAATCCCACAAACTTACAGTATCTTCTATGGTAATAAAATAAGCAGTGGTTGCTATTAAAAACACGAACCATCCAGTGTAGGTGTTGAGTTTTTTGTAGTCCATACGATTTCTAAAATGTTAATTAATTTCTTAAGTTGACGAAATTAAGAAATTATCTTTATTGGTACGACATATGTAAGGATTAAAACACGTATTTTTTGAGTTCTATCGTTAGGGTCTTAACTTTTTCAATCTTAGGTTTTTATTTTTATAGTTTTGTTTATTAGTTATTTACTATGCTATTGTTAATGAATGTTTAATTTTTTTTTCAATTTTTATTGTTGCTTCTTGCAAATTAAAAAATACTTACTAATTTTGTCCTCGTAATTGTCCCATGGTGTAATTGGCAACACGTCTGATTTTGATTCAGAAGAGTCTAGGTTCGAGCCCTAGTGGGACAACAAGATAAGCTCTACAGAAATGTGGAGCTTTTTTTATTTTGTGCTATTTTGAAGGGGATTTCAAGGTTTCGGCGAACTTGGTGGGTACGGTTTTTGGTACGTTACTGTAAAGGACGAGCGGGTTTTATTATATTATTTATAATAATATCTACTAGCACTATATGTTTTTTTTTTTATAGGGCTAAATTTGGTTGTGGTAATGGGAAGGGGTAGCACTACGATGTCTGTGTAAATAAAAAAGGGCTATGATTTTCATAGCCCATTCTTCAATTTAGATACAGATTAATCCTTGAGACAGCGAATAGATAAACCAAGTTCTTTACTAGTGAATACTCTGTAAATGCTACTACTGCTGTACATCAGGTAAATATAATTGGCATCGTAAGAAATGTT
>CAMCQL010000061.1 GCA_945877005.1 Chryseobacterium gleum | reverse complement strand
CGTTGACTATCAAGTTTGAGTAGGATAAAGATCATTACAGAAAAAGACATCATTGATGAACCACCGTAACTAAAGAAAGGAAGCGGGATTCCAATTACAGGCGCAAAGCCAATATTCATACCGATGTTTACTGCAAAATGGTAGAAAATTATCATAGCTACTGAATAGGCATAAACTCTATTAAATCTTGATTTTTGTCGTTCTGCAATTTTAATGATTCGTATCAACATAAATAAGTACATTCCCATAATCATCAAGCTACCAATAAATCCCCATTCTTCTGCCAATGGACAAAAAATAAAGTCAGTTTCGCTTTCTGGTACGTGATTGGATTCTACACTTGCAACGCTGGCGTTTTTGTATCCTTTCCCTGTTAATCCTCCTGATCCTACTGCTGCCATTGCTCGATTTCTGTTATAGTCTTCACCATCTGGATCTTCGCGAAGTCCTAAAAACAGTTCAATTCTATCTTTTTGATGTTTACGTAAACTTTGAAATGAGAAATTGACGAATGAGGAGATGAAAGAACAGAGCACAAATCCAATGATAACAATTATGGTAACTCTATTTTGCTCTCTTTTTGAAGAAAACCATCTTAAGATAAAAAAAATTATTATTCCGATTGTAAAAAGCGACCCTATCACTCCAAAAAAACCAGGAATTTCAACACCCGGCATAAAAGTAAAAGTAATCGTATTGTTACTCATTAATAACGTAATGATAGATAAAAAGATGACTACAAAGAGAATCGGAATAAAGTGAGATCCTACCCAAGTTTTCTTAAATTTTACTCCAGGTATTAAATTTATCAATTGAAGTATTATCGGATCATACGTGATTCCTTCTCTGTACATTACAAATAAAAATGAAGTAAAAACGACAAAAGTACCTGCATCCGGTTGTAAGAGAATCAGCAACATAGGAATGACTAATATAATATTTGCTATTACTACTGTATTCACATTTTGTTGCTTCACATTGATACTATTAATGTAACTACTTAAAGCAATTGCAGTACCAATTTTAGCGAATTCTGCTGGTTGTATACCCAATGATCCAATTCCTATCCATGCTCTTGCACCGTTGACACTTGGCATAAATAAAACTACAACTAGCAATGATAAGCAAGCTAAATAGATAGGGATTGCAAATTTTCTATAAATACTTGCGTCAATAAGAAATACGATTAATCCTAAGAATAAAGAAATACCTACCCACATGATTTGTTTTCCATATTTTTGAGAAAAATCAAATAAGTCTGGAAATTTCGGATTGTAAGCAGCTGAGTAAACGTTTGCTATACCAATTAGAATCATCACGAGGAAAACAGATAATAATCCCCAATCTATTGTTTTACTAAAGGATTCGTTTCTCATTCTTTTTTAGTTTTAACACCATCTAAATCTGAGTTCAATATGCGTTCTTCTTTTTCTTTGTTCACTATTTTACCAAGAATGTACTTCTCCATCATCAATCGAGCGATAGGAGCCGCCCATGTACCTCCAAACCCCGCATTTTCAATAAATACTGCAATCGCAATTTTAGGTTGTTCTTTAGGCGCAAATGCAATAAATACGGAGTGATCTTTTCCGTGTGGATTTTGAACAGTACCTGTTTTTCCACAAACAATGATGCTATCCATTTTTGCTTGAGAACCTGTTCCGCCTTTTTCATTTACAACCCGACGCATTCCTTCAACTATAGGAGCAAAATGCTTACTTCGAACCATTGTATACTTTTTCTTTCTGTAGATGGGTAATGGACCATTTTTTTTGATTGATTTTACAAAATGAGGGACATAATACCATCCTCTATTTGCAATGATTGCAGCTAAATTTGCCAATTGTAAAGGTGTAGATTTTACCTCACCTTGACCAATAGAGATAGATCTAATAGTACTAAAAGCCCAATTATGATGACCGTACCATTTATCGTAATATTTTGAATTCGGAATAAGTCCTGGTCGCACTCCATTAATGTCTGTTTCGAGCGCAATTCCAAATCCAAAACTGTTCATATATTTCGCCCATTTATTCAGTCCGATTTCGGAATCTTCTGTATTTTTTTTTCGTTTTCCTTGTTGTATGATTCGTTTAACTAAATGGTAATAATAGGGATTACACGAATATTGTATTGCTTTTGCTAAACTTGTTGCACTTGGATGATTGTGACATCCTACCATACTTTTTGTACATGGAAATCCAGATCCTGGATTAATAACGCCTTCTTGTAAACCTACCAATGATTGTATAAGTTTGAAAGTAGATCCAGGGGGGTATTCTGCTGATAATGGTCTTGGATACAAGGGTTTATTTGGGTCTTTTAATAGTTTAGGATAATTTTCAGATATATTTTTTCTTCCAACAAATAAATTTGGGTCAAAACTTGGAGCTGAAACTAAAGCAATTATTTCTCCAGTTTTTGGTTCGATGGCTACGATACACCCTCTTTTGTTTTTAAGTAATTTCTCACCATAAGCTTGTAAATTAATTGATACACCTAATTTTAAAGGCGGACCTTGTTGAGCGATGGTATCGTATTTACCATTTGCATATGGTTCAATCGCATTATTTAATGCAGAAGTTACTATGTAATGTACTCCTTTGATTCCTCTCAGTTCTTTTTCGTAAAATTTTTCTAATCCTGCTCTACCAATTGCATCACTTGGTCTGTAAAAGTTATCTGCATCTATTTCTTCTCTGGTTACTTCTGAAAGATATCCCAATATATTTGCAGCGTTTGCATATGGGTAGCTCCGCATACTTGTAATTTCTTCATAAAATCCAGGGAAATTATCTAAATAAGGTGCGATTTTTGACATCTCTTCTAGCCCAATTTCTTTTACAAATGGATAGGACCGCATTTTTTGATAATTTGATGTTGTTTTCCCAGAATGTGGATTATGATAAACTCCTTCACCTATTTTGATTTCCCAAAATCTACTTTTAACTTTATGAGGAGTCCAGCCAATGAGTTTTGCGAAAGCATTTGTATCCAGATGAGTGATTTTCTCTTCAGTCATCATGAGGTTAAAGAATGTTTTATTGGTTACAATCTTTTTTCCAAATCGATCAAATACGACACCTCTTGGCGGTGTAATTAGTTTTCTTTTTTCTGCAATTTGTTGTGCTCTTAATGTCCAACTATCATCTATTACTTGCATGTAAAATAAACGCGTAGTGTAGATTACTGTAATGATGATAAAAAAAAGTAAAACGACATATTTTCTACCTTCTGAATTCATTTACTAGAAGTGTTTTTAAAAAATGCCATTTGAATAAGTATACTAGCACCCAATGAAAGAGGAGTACTTAATATCGTTTTCAGAAGAATAAACCATACTTCTTTCCATTTAAATTGTTCGATTATAAAAAACCAAAAATTATTTATTAATAAAACGAGAACAAACGCAGAACTAAACCAACCGAAGCCCATTTGATAAACGGAAAGTTCCATTCCAGGAAGAAATCCATCTCTTGGTTCTAAGAGTTTAAATAAAAAGGGTCTAAGATATGCAATCAATAATGCAGATGAAGCAAATAATCCGTATGTATTTGAGAAATAATCGATGGATATCCCAAAACCAAATGAAACGATCATTAAGGCAAAAACATTTAATTCAATTGGCAGTAAAAAAATGAATAAAGGGTATACCATGATTTGTATTCCTAGTCCAATTTCTAATTGATTGAATATAAATGCTTGTACAAAGATAAAAGCAAAAAAACGGATACTATGTTTAACTATATTTATCATTCATTTTCGTTTGGTATTGTCGCTTCGATTTTTTTTTGTTCCTTAATGAGTAAATTTTTTATTACATACACATACTGAAGCTTTCCATATTTTTCTGAAAAATAGATTTCAACATCCCATAATGGTTTGCCTTCTACAGTTTTAATGCTTTTAATTTTACCTACAGGAATCCCTTTTGGAAATATACCCGATCCCCCACGCGTTACTATTTTCGACCATTTTTTTAATGATAAATCGTTTGAAATACTTGAAACAGTTCCAATTTTAGGACTTTTTCCATTCCATTTTAGAAGTCCATATACTCCAGTTTTTTCAACCATTACATCTATATTGATGTTTTCTGTTAATACCGTTTTTACAATTGAAAAATGCTCACTACTTGTATGTATTATTCCTACTACACCATTGTTTGAAATTACGCCCATACCTCTATAAACCCCACTTGATTTTCCTATGTTTAGAGTAAAGTAGTTATTTCTTTTATGAACTGTAGAGTTTAGAACGGTTGCTTTTGTGTAGTCGTAATGTTGTTCAAAAATTGTATCGTTTATTTTTATTACACCTTTATTAATCTTAATATTACTCTGAGCTAATTTTCTTCGTAATTGTATGTTTTCGTATTGAAGTTTTCGATTGTTGTAGGCTAGATTAAAGTGTTTGGTTACATCGTGGTTGATTTCCATCATTTTTCCACTTAATGCGGAAGCAGTTGTTAAGTATTGCGATCTTGGAAATCTTAAATTTGTAAAATAGGACGACAATGCTACTCCTTGTAGGATTGCAAAAACAATAAAAATCCTAAAACGTTTTAAAAAAGCAATTAAATTGCGCATACAAATTAAACTGGTAAAGTCCCACAAGGGGACTTTAAATCATTAATCCTTAATTAAGAATTGGAATTTATCGATGTTCTTGAGTGCGATACTTGTTCCGCGTGCTACAGCTCTCAAAGGGTCTTCAGCAATATGTACTGGAAGTTTTGTTTTTTGAGAAATTCTCTTATCCAACCCTCTAAGCATTGAACCACCGCCTGCTAAATAAATCCCTGTTTTGTAAATATCTGCAGAAAGCTCAGGTGGAGTCATTTCTAAGGCACTTAAGATCGCTTCTTCAATTTTAGAGATAGTTTTATCTAAAGCGTGTGCAACTTCAGTATACGACACAATGATCTCTTTAGGAATCCCTGTCATTAAGTCACGCCCTCTTACTGCGAAATCTTCTGGTGGATTATCTAATTCTGGTATCGCTGCACCTACTTCTATTTTTAACAATTCAGCCGTACGTTCTCCAATTAAAATGTTGTGTTGACGTCTCATGTATTCTTCGATGTCTTGTGTAAAATCATCACCAGCTACACGAATTGACTTATCACATACAATTCCTCCTAGAGCAATGACAGCAATTTCAGAAGTACCACCCCCTATGTCAATAATCATATTTCCCATAGGTTCTTCGACATCAATCCCAATACCTATCGCAGCAGCCATTGGCTCATGAATCAAGTAAACTTCTTTAGCACCAGCGTGCTCACATGAATCACGTACGGCTCTTTTTTCTACTTCAGTAATACCAGAAGGAATACATACCACCATTCTTAATGATGGAGTGAAGAAACTTTTGCCAGTATTGATCATTTTAATCATCCCACGAATCATTGATTCTGCACTTTGAAAATCGGCTATTACACCATCTTTCAAAGGCCTTACTGTTTCAATAAGTTTGTGCGTTTTTCCATGCATTTGTTGTGCACGTTTTCCAATTGCAACGATGTTCCCAGTTTGTATGTCTTTGGCTACAATTGATGGTTCGTCCACTACTACTTTATCATTCATAATGATAAGGGTGTTAGCAGTACCTAAATCAATGGCAATTTCTTGCGTTAAAAAACTAAATAATCCCATATTTTTTTGCTTCTATTAAGAAAGACTGTTTTTGGCTTATACTAAATATTTAATAAATCGTTACAAAGTCTCAGCGATTAGTGTTTAAAATGTCTATTTCCGGTCATAACCATCGCTAATCCATTTTCATTGCAATAATTCACTGATAATTCATCTTTGATAGATCCACCTGGTTGAACAACTGCAGTAATACCTGCATTGTCTGCGATTTCAACACAATCTGGAAAAGGAAAAAACGCATCTGAAGCCATTACTGCTCCAGTTAAATCAAAATTAAAAGATTTTGCTTTATGTATTGCTTGACTTAATGCATCTACTCGTGAAGTTTGACCTGTACCACTTGCTAATAGCTGTCTATTTTTGGCCAACACGATGGTATTAGATTTAGTATGTTTTACTAATTTATTTGCAAAAACTAAATCCTTTTTTTCCTCGTCTGTCGGTAATTTCGTAGTGACTGATCTGAAATCTTCAATTCCTTCAGTTAGGGTATCTTTATCTTGTTCCAATACCCCATTTAAAATTGTACGAAATTGTTTTGTAGGAAGTTTGGTTTCTTTTTGTACTAGAATCACACGGTTTTTCTTTGATTGTAACAAGGTCAATGCTTCCGAATCGTACCCTGGTGCAATCACCACTTCACAAAACAATTCATTCATTAATTGCGCTGTTGACAGATCTATTTTCGTATTAGAAATTAGAATTCCACCAAAAGCAGATACTGGATCTCCAGCCAATGCAGCTTCGTATGCTTCCTTGTTTGATGGACGCGTTGCAATTCCACAAGCATTGTTGTGTTTTAAAATTGCAAATGTTGGGCCATCATTTTTAAATTCAGCGATTAATTGAACTGCTGCATCTACATCCAATAAGTTATTGTAAGATAATGCTTTTCCGTGTAATTTTGTGAAGATTGCGTTTAAATCTCCATAAAAAATTCCATTTTGATGTGGGTTTTCACCGTAGCGTAATGTATGTGCTTCGTCAATGCTTTCATTGAAGGTAAAATCCTCGCCAGTAGAAAAATATTTATAGACATGTGTGTCATAATGAGAAGATACTCTAAACGCATCTTTTGCAAATGATTTTCTATTTTCTATGGTTGTCACACCGTCTTCAGTTGCATTTAATAATTCTAAAAATTTAGCGTATTGTTTTTGAGAGGGGATGATTACAACATCATCGTAGTTTTTAGCTGCAGCTCTAATTAGAGAAATACCTCCTATATCAATTTTTTCGATAATGTCTTCATGAGATGCACCAGACGCAAGTGTTGCTTCGAATGGGTAAAGGTCTACTATTACTAAATCAATTTCAGGTATTTCAAATTCTGCAATTTGAGTTTGATCTTCAGAATGGTTTCTTCTATTTAATATTCCACCAAATACTTTTGGGTGCAATGTTTTTACGCGCCCGCCCAAAATTGACGGATAAGAAGTAAGGTCTTCTACGCGTTCTACCGCAACCCCTAATCCTTCAACAAAGGATTGAGTACCTCCGGTAGAATAGATTGTCACGCCTAACTCATTTAAGCGTTGAATAATAGGCTCAAGTCCTGTTTTATCAAACACGGAAATTAGAGCACTTTTAATTCTTTTAGTAGTATTCATTTTATCAGAAAATGTAAATCGCAAAATTAGTTGAAAATTACGACATTTAAATAGTACCGTAAAATATATTTCAGTTAAATAATCGCTTTTTTTACCTTATTTTTGTCTTTCTATTCAATTTGATAGAAGTATAAGATTCATTGTTCATGAAAAATATTCGTAATTTCTGCATTATTGCACATATAGATCACGGTAAAAGTACCTTGGCAGATCGTTTATTACAAACCACTGGAACCATTTCAGATCGTGAAATGCAAAATCAAGCATTGGACGATATGGACTTAGAACGAGAACGTGGCATTACGATTAAAAGTCATGCCATTCAAATGAATTATAAATACAAGGGTGAAGACTATGTGTTAAATTTGATTGATACTCCTGGTCATGTCGATTTTTCATACGAAGTTTCACGTTCTATTGCAGCATGTGAAGGTGCTTTGTTGATTGTTGATGCTTCTCAAGGCATTGAGGCACAAACAATTTCTAACTTATATTTAGCGTTAGACCACGGTTTAGAAATTATTCCAATATTAAACAAGATGGACTTACCTGGGGCTATGCCTGAAGAGGTAAGTGATCAAATTATTGATTTGATTGGATGTGATTTTGAAGACATAATACCTGCTTCTGGAAAGACAGGGTTAGGAGTAGACGCGATATTATCTGCTGTTATAGAAAGAATTAAGCCGCCAGCAGGAGATGAAAATGAACCCTTGCAAGCGATGATTTTTGACTCTGTTTTTAATCCTTTTAGAGGTATTATTGCTTATTATCGTATAAAGAATGGAGTGCTTCGTAAAGGAGATAAGGTTAAATTTTTTAATACTGGACGTACTTACAATGCAGATGAAGTTGGTATTTTAAAAATGGATCTTTGTCCAAAAAATGAGGTGAAAGCAGGTGATGTAGGTTACATTATCTCAGGTATTAAACAAGCCAACGAAGTAAAAGTTGGAGATACAATTACCAATGCTGCTAATCCATGTTTGACTTCTATCAAAGGTTTTGAAGATGTTAAACCAATGGTATTTGCTGGAATTTATCCTGTTGAAACAGACGATTACGAAGAATTAAGATACTCTATGGAGAAGCTTCAGTTGAATGACTCCTCATTGGTTTTTGAGCCTGAATCATCTGCTGCACTTGGATTTGGATTTCGTTGTGGCTTCCTTGGAATGTTGCACATGGAAATCATTCAAGAACGTTTGGAACGTGAATTCAATATGACGGTGATTACTACTGTTCCCAACGTATCTTATTTCACGTATTTGACAAAAGATCCAGAAAAAGCAATCATTGTTAATAATCCTTCTGAATTACCAGATCCTTCTTACATGGCTAGGATTGAAGAACCTTATATCAAAGCTCAAGTAATTACTAAATCTGATTACGTGGGTCAAGTGATGGGATTGTGTATTGAAAAAAGAGGTGATTTAAAAAACCAAGTTTATTTGACACAAGACCGTGTTGAACTGACTTTTGAGATGCCTTTAGCAGAAATTGTTTTTGATTTTTATGATCGATTAAAATCTATTTCTCGTGGTTACGCTTCTTTTGATTATCATCCGATTGGATACAAACAGTCCGACTTAATTAAGTTAGACGTTATGTTGAATGCTGAACCAATTGATGCGCTTTCTGCTTTAGTTCATAGAAGCAATGCGTATGATTTAGGAAAGAAGATCTGTATAAAATTGAAAGAATTGATTCCAAGACAACAATTCGAAATTCCAATTCAAGCGGCTATTGGGGCAAAAATTATTGCTAGAGAAACAATCAAAGCATTAAGAAAAGACGTTACTGCAAAATGTTACGGAGGGGATATTTCTCGTAAACGTAAGTTGTTAGAGAAACAAAAGGAAGGTAAAAAACGTATGCGTCAAGTTGGACGTGTAGAAGTTCCCCAAGAAGC
>CAMCQL010000060.1 GCA_945877005.1 Chryseobacterium gleum | reverse complement strand
CAATCAAAAGAAAACTCAGCAATCGAGCAGTTAAAATAATTTTAGATTTCTTTTCCAATTGCTTAGATTCAATACTTAATTCTTCTAAACGTTTAAAATAATATTGTTTTACCGTTTCCATAGCTATCAACATAAAAAAAGAGTGTCTCGATTTCGGACACTCTTCCTATTAACTTTAACAAAATTAATTTAAATTTCTACTTATTATTCGAGTGCTAAAATTAATCTTTTAAACATCTTACTGACAAACCATCCCGTTTATCACCATGGCCTGAATAAAGCACATTTTCATTGAAACCAACCTCCCGTCCCCAAGCACTCAACTCACCATTCTCTGTGGAGCTCCACCAATACGCGTTTTTATGAATACCATTGAAAGAACCATTCACACCATAAGAACCTTTTGGAAGTGCGTGAAACCCACTTTCATTTGTAGCTCCTGTGTTAGGAAATTCCCAATGCAACTTAGCTTTCATTTTTCCACCAGCAACACTGTCCCCGCCTAGAGTTTGAGCTAGAACATCCCATTCTTTTACAGAAGGAATATGCCAACCAACAGGACAAATCTTACGCACATCTATGACTGCAAACCAATTGTAAAGAACTCCATGATTTTTATCATTTCTATAATGACAATATGCGCCAGAATTCCAGTTATTCCATACTGTACTATCACCCACAAAAGGAATAGGTTGTCCATTTCTGTATTTAGATACCCTTAAGTTATCTTCCATCCATTCTTGAGTACCAAGGATAACTGACTTATATTTATTACCGTCTACATCAATTACACCATTCCCATGATTCTGTCCAACTACTCTATTTGAAGAAAAAAGGATAGCGTAAACAATAATAAAACAACTTTTCATTACCTTCAATTTTTGGCGCAATATTAACAAATTATTTACAATTATAATAAGTGTGAAAATCGTAATACCCTCTGAAAACAGCGCTTATTTTACACATCTAACACTCAATCCGTCTTTTTTAGAAGCGTGACCTTTGTACAATATATCTTGATTAAACCCTATTTCTCTTCCCCATGCTGTTTCTTCTTCTGCAGCTTCTGATGACCACCAATAAGCATATTTACCTTTGTTGTTCAATTTACCATTTTCATTTAAATACCCATGTGGATGAGCTGAAAAACCAGAATAATTAGTTGCTTCTTGGTAAGAAACCATCCATGACTTATCCCAGTTATCTTTTAAATCAATTGCGGCAACATCTCCACCCCCAAAATAATCTGCTAATTCGTCCCAATCCTTATTTGACGGGACTCTCCAACCTATCGGACACACACCCTGATCGTTTGTAATTTCTAACCAAGTATAAAAACCAATTCCACTATTTGATTCAATTGCTTGTCCATTGGAATAATGCAAAGTCCTTAAATTATCTGCCATCCATTCTGTTTTTTTTACTCGAATAGTTTTGTAAAAATTACCATCTACATCTGTAACTCCTGCTCCTCTTCTTTGAGATATCACTATATTCGCTGAAAATGCTATTACAGCAAGAAATAGTGTAGTGCTTATTGTTTTCATCGCTTGAATTTTTATTGATTTATTAATAATGTAAATTTAACATAAATAACTTTAATTTAACATAAAATTAAAATAATTAACATAAAATTAACATTGGAAGTCTCTCCTAACAAAAAAAGTATTTTATTCATCACTCTTTCCGGTCTATGTTTTATGATCGTAAATTTTATTGTTAAAATTTTAAGTCAGCCGGCTGGAACTGCAGTGCTTCCGACTTATTCGTCCTATCCAACACATGAGTTAGTCTTTTTTCGATCATTGATCTCCTTTTCAATTAGCGCATTCATCTTAAAGCGAAAAAAAATAGCACTATTGGGAAACAATAGAAAATGGCTTTTTTTAAGAGGTATCGCGGGTATGTTTGCCTTAACCTTATTTTTCTTTACTATTCAAAAACTACCCATTGCCATTGCCTCAACGTTACAATACTTAGCGCCTATTTTCACATTATTATTTGCATCCATTCTACTCTCAGAAAAAATTAAAAAATGGCAATGGATTTGTATTTTAATCGCATTTATAGGTGTTATTCTATTAGGTGTTTCAAAATCAACAACTACGAATCACACCTTTGAAACATGGAAATGGATGGGACTTGGAATTATTTCTGCAGCGCTCTCTGGTCTTGCATATGTGGCAGTCAACAAATTAAAAACGACCGAGAACCCTCTAAATATTGTCATCTATTTCCCTATGATTTCTTTACCTATAATGGGGATTTGGTGCCTATTCGAATTTGTTCTTCCACAGAAAGAAGAATGGATCTACCTATTGCTGCTTGGTATCTTTACCCAAATAGCTCAACTATTAATGACAAAAGGATTTATGCATGGCGACATTTCAATTGTCACGCCTTTTCAGTATTTAGGTGCGATTTACGCCATTATAGTTGGATCTTTATTTTTTAATGAACACCTCCCTTACTTGTCATTCGTTGGTATTTTCTTAATTTTAGGAGGTGTTGTAGTAAACATTTTGGTTAGAAACATCTCATAACTCTCTTATGGCGACAATTAAAAAATCTGATTTAGTTCAGTTTGGAAGTTTAGAATTATTAGCAAAACAAGTAGTGGAAGGGTTCATTACGGGGCTTCATAAAAGCCCATTTCACGGATTTTCAGTTGAATTTGCTGAACACAGATTATATAACACTGGTGAATCGACCAAGCACATTGACTGGAAACTTTACGGGAGAACGGAAAAACTATTCACGAAAAAATACGATGAAGAGACCAATCTTCGTTGTCAAATTGTTATAGATTGTTCGAATTCTATGTTTTTTGGAAACAAAGCGAATACTCGAAAAATTGACCATGCTATTTTCGCTGCAGCGTCACTCATTGAATTACTTAAAAAACAAAGAGATGCTATCGGACTTTCTTTAATCAATGAAAAAGTAGACCTTCATACTCCCTCAAAAACATCATTATCCCACTTACATTTCCTATACCAAACTCTTGAACAACTACTTTCATCTGAACCAACGAAACAAGTATCTGATGCTAATCTACCTAGTTGTTTGCACGAAATTGCAGAAATGAGTCATCAAAGAAGTTTAATATTAGTTTTTTCAGACTTTATAGGAGACGAAGCGCAACAAGAACAATTAATCCAATCCTTTCAACACCTTAAACACAATAAACATGAAGTAATTCTATTTCATGTGATTGATAAACAACTTGAAATTGACTTTAATTTGGATAAACGTCCTTTAAAAATTGTGGATATGGAAACCATGGAAACGATTCAATTGAATCCTGCAGGCATCCAAAAAAAATACGAAGAGTTTGTAAAAAACTATTATACGAATCTCACCTTAAAAGCAGGGCTCCAAAAAATTGATTTTGTGACTACAGATATTAACGAGTCACTCCATACCATCCTTCTTAAATACCTAATAAAAAGAAATACGATGCGTTAAATCTCTTTGTGTGGTTCAGCTAATAAATCTAATACCGTCTTTACAGGTGTGAAAGCTTGTGCAGGGATTTCTACAAAAATAGTATTCCAATTTGCCATTGAACCATTCCACAATCCAGGTAATTCAGAAAAATAAATTGGTTGTCCTTTGTAACTTTTTTTCACAACAAAATACTTTGATTCATCTACGAATTCTTTTAAGTCAAATTTACCCCCTTGAATGTCTTTTGTAACAGCAACCATTACTACAGGGTTAAAATAACTGCTTTGAATCATCAATCGAAATTGGCTTCCTTTGGTATTAATTTGTGCTTTTTCAACAATTTGCTTTGTAATAATTCCCTCTTCTTCTACCCAAAACGGTCCCCCTCCAGGTTGTCCTTCATTTCTAACCATTCCACAAATTCTGAATGGACGATTTAACAACGCAACTATTTCTTCTTCAGAAATGGATTCTGCTTGTTCTTTCGTTAATAATTGAAATCGGTTATTAAATTTCACGAAAGAATCATGCGTAGGATTCTTCATCAATTTCGCCATTTTTTCTTGAAACCACAATGCCATCCCACCTAAATACTTCCAAGTCTCAGAAGTTTCGTGCGACTTAGCGTATTGCTGAACATTATCAATGTTTTTTATGAAAATTAAATCCGAATCGATGTTATTTAAATTTTGAATCAACGCCCCATGACCAGATGGACGGGTTAACACATCGCCTGATTCATTCAATACAACTTCTTTATCTCCATCAAACGCAACTGAATCTAAATCAGGATTTTGAATAGAATAAGTAACATCTACTTGTTGCCCTATAAAATCTCGAACAACATTAATTACTTTGTTAATTTTTGTTTCAAATTCAGGTTTGATGGTATAATGAAAATTGACTCCCCCTTCTTTAATGGTCAACCCTTGCAATAATTGCTCTTGAAAAGGCGTTAATACAAAAGGTCCATTTTTATGGAAAGGGATTAACCCTTTTGGTAAATCACCGTAAGACATTCCTTCATTTGTCAATAAATACCTCACAATTTCTTCCAAGGATAATTCCTGCTGGTGTATTTTCATACGGAAGTCGATGGGTAATTGGTAGTAAAACGCAAATTTTTCAATATTATTTAAAAATTGCTCCACCTGACTCGTATTTTGCTCAGTTGGTTCTTCCAAAAAATCATACAAAAATTGAAACATTCTTGATCCAGAACCAGAAGCTGGAATAAAAAAAGTAGATTGAATTTTAGAATTTTCAAATTTCTCAATCAATAATTCCTTCTGAACTTCATCGTAACCTAGTACACCGTCATCTAATTTACACGGTGCCACTAATTTTAACTCAGGATGTTGCCCGAAAACTTTTGCTCTTTGTTGGTTGATATCAATTGTTTGCGTTTCGATTATCGACATAATGAAATGAATTTACTTACTTTGTCTAATGAATTTGATTTACGAATATATAAATTATCTAATTAAAAGCAAAAAAAGACATGGTATTCACTCACCATTCGTTTATGATTTCACCGATAAATGCCTCAAAATAAAGGTGGATAAAACAACAAAAAGCAACTACAAGAAACTTATAAATCAACTCATAAATAACACTTCTAAAATCACTTTAGAAGACCACGGTGCTGGTTCAAAATCATCCAAATCTACAAGGATTTCTTCTATTTATCAAAAAGCCAGTACAAAAGGAAAATATGCTGAATTACTTTACAAAATAAGTGCACACTACCTCCCTAAATACACCTTAGAACTAGGAACAAATTTAGGAATTGGAACGTATTTTTTAAGCCAAGGTAATCCCTTTGGGTATGTCACCACCATTGAAGGAGACCCTTCCCTCTTTTCAATTGCGCAACAAAACACCAAACATTACTGCTCAAATTCAGATCACCATCACTCCACCTTTCATCACTACCTCGCCCAATGTAACACCGTTTTCGATTTCATTTTTATTGACGGAGATCACAGAGGAACTAAACTTTTAGAGTACCTCACTTGTTTAGAAAAAAACACGCACGATTCTACCATCATATTAATAGATGACATTCGTTGGAGTGAAGATATGTTTGATACATGGAACAAAATAATCAAAATGGACCATTACCATCTGAGTATGGATCTTTTTAAATTTGGAATCATTTTAAAAAAACACACAAAAGAAAAAGAACATTTTACGATTCGTTATTAATTAATAAACATTTAGAACATGAAAATATATACACGACAAGGCGATACAGGCACCACTTCTTTGATTGGTGGAACACGTATTTCAAAACATGCTTTACGAATAGAAACGTATGGAACGGTTGATGAATTAAATTCTCACATAGGTTTGATCAGAGATCAAGAAATTCAATCCATCTACCAAGAACAATTGATTGAAATACAAGATCGTTTGTTTACGATTGGTTCGTTATTAGCAGCAGATCCGCACAAATCCACCATGAAATTGCCCGAATTAAGAGAGGAAGATGTCATCTACCTAGAAAATAAAATTGATGAAATGGACAATTTATTGCCAGAAATGAAATTTTTTATTCTACCTGGAGGACATACAACTGTTTCGTTTTGTCACATTGCGCGATGTGTTTGCAGGCGCGCTGAACGATTATCAAATCAATTGCACGAAGAACAAACTACTTCTCCAATTATTCTGAAATACCTAAACCGACTAAGTGATTATCTTTTTACATTGGCACGAAAATTATCTCAGGATTTAAACGCTAAAGAACAACCCTGGAAACCAAGAGTTTAATTTCAGATTTTAAATTAATCAAAATTAACATTTTGTTTCTATGAATTTAATTTTGTTTTTTTCAAAATAAATTTACTTTTGCAGAAAATTAACCTGAAAATTTAGGAATATGTATTGGACACTAGAATTAGCATCTTATTTAGAAGATGCACCTTGGCCAGCAACAAAAGATGAATTAATCGATTTTGCTATTCGTCATGGAGCTCCTTTGGAAGTGGTTGAAAATCTTCAAGATTTGGAAGATGAAGGAGACGTATATGAGAGCATCGAAGAAATTTGGCCAGATTACCCGTCAAAAGACGATTTTCTTTTCAACGAAGATGAGTATTAGAAATAAAAAAATCCCGACTTAAATAAGTTGGGATTTTTTTTTAGACTTAATTTACTAATATCTAAACGTTAAATCTGAAGTGCATAATATCTCCATCTTCAACAACATATTCTTTTCCTTCTACTTTAAATTTTCCAGCATCTTTTACTGCTGCCTCTGATTTCAAAGTTGTATAATCTAGATACTTCATTACTTCGGCACGAATAAAACCTTTTTCAAAATCACTGTGAATCACACCTGCTGCTTGTGGTGCTGTCATTCCTTTCGTAATGGTCCAAGCTCTCACTTCTTTAACACCTGCGGTAAAATACGTTTGTAAATTCAATAAATCATACGCAGAACGAATTAAACGATTGACACCTGGTTCCTCCAAACCTAATTCTTCTAAAAACATTTGACGTTCCTCAAATGTCTCTAATTCTGTAATATCAGCCTCAATTTTAGCACCAATCACCAATACTTCAGCGTTTTCATTCTTTACATTTTCTTTTACTTGATCTACGTAAACATTTCCTGTCTTTACTGAAGATTCATCCACATTACACAAATAAAGGACTGGTTTAGAAGTAATCAATTGAAACTTTTTAACGATTTCAATTTCTTTTTCGTCTAATTCCATCGAGCGAACTGACAAACCTTTTTCTAAATGTTCTTTAACAGTATGCGCCAATTCATTTTCTTTTAAAATGTCTTTATCCCCTGTTTTTAAACTTTTTGACAATGATTGAATGCGTTTTTCAATTGTTTCAAAGTCTTTCAACTGAAGCTCAATATCAATCACTTCCTTGTCTCTGATTGGATTCACAGAACCATCCACGTGGATGATGTTTCCATCGTCAAAACAACGCAACACATGAATGATTGCATCTGTCTCACGAATATTCGCTAAAAACTGATTCCCTAAACCTTCCCCCTTAGAAGCTCCTTTCACCAATCCTGCAATATCTACAATTTCCATTGTTGTAGGCATTACTCTTTCAGGATTTACAATATCCTCTAAAACTGCCAATCTTGGATCAGGAACTGAAATTGTTCCAACGTTTGGTTCAATCGTACAAAAAGGAAAATTTGCGGATTGAGCTTTAGCATTCGATAAACAATTAAACAATGTTGATTTACCTACATTCGGTAGTCCAACTATACCACATTTTAAAGCCATTTCACTATATTTTATGCAAATATAATCAATTCAAAAATCATATAGAACTGAAATTTAAAGTCAGGGTAAAATACAGATATCGACAAATACACCAAATAGAGTGTTAATAAATACCTTTTTACTACGTATACGCAATCAAAAAACAACGTATTTTTGTATTTAAATACGGAAATACATTCAAAAAATGGCAGATATATTTGACAAAATCAAAAAAAACAGAGGCCCAATTGGGCAATATTCTAAAGGAGTTCATGGATATTTCACGTTTCCAAAGTTAGAAGGGGAATTGGGAAACAAAATGATGTTCAGAGGAAAGGAATGTTTAATCTGGTCTTTAAACAATTACCTTGGACTTGCAAACCATCCTGAAGTACGTGAAGCTGACGCGAAAGCTGCTGAACAATACGGATTGGCTTACCCAATGGGAGCGAGAATGATGACTGGTCAAACTTCAGAACATGAAAAGCTAGAAAATGAACTGGCTGAATTCATGGAGAAAGAAGATTGTATCTTGTTAAATTTTGGATACCAAGGTATGGTTTCTGCGATTGATTCATTATTAGATAGAAATGACGTCATCGTTTACGACAGTGAAGCACATGCGTGTATCCTAGACGGAATGCGATTACATACCGGTAAACGTTTTGTTTTCCAACACAATGACATGGAAAGTTTTGACAAACAAATGCGCAATGCAACACGTTTGGCTGAACAAACAGGTGGAGGAATCATGGTTATTTCCGAAGGTGTGTTTGGAATGGCGGGAGATCAAGGGAAATTGAAAGAAATCATTGAATTCAGAACTTCTGGCAAATACAACTTTAGATTATTCGTTGACGATGCGCATGGTTTTGGTACATTGGGCGAAACTGGCCAGGGAGCTGGAGAAGTTCAAGGCGTTCAAAAAGAAATTGATATTCTTTTCGGCACTTTTGCTAAATCTATGTCTTCTATTGGAGGTTTTATTTGTGCTGATGAGAGTATAGTAGAATACCTTAGATACAACATGCGATCTCAAATGTTTGCGAAAGCTTTGCCAATGACTATTACAATTGGCGCAAGAAAACGTTTGGAACTGTTACGTACTCGCCCAGAATTAAAAAATAAATTATGGGAAATTACCAATGCATTACAAACTGGATTCAAGGATGCAGGATTTGATATCGGAGCAACCAATTCTCCCGTGACTCCAGTATTTATGAAAGGTTCATTGGCTGAGGCAACAAATTTAACATTTGACCTACGTGAAAATTACAATATCTTTTGTTCAATTGTAATTTATCCTGTCGTTCCCAAAGACGTAATCATGCTTAGAATTATTCCAACTGCCGCTCACACAATAGAAGATGTAAATTACACCATCGAGACATTCAAAAAATTGAAAACCAAATTAGACAATGGTGAGTACAAATCAGATGAATTGGCAGCTGTAGAGATTGATAAAAAATAATTGAAATTTTACTTAAAA
>CAMCQL010000059.1 GCA_945877005.1 Chryseobacterium gleum | reverse complement strand
GTCAAATTAAATTTATCCAATGAACAACTCACTGGATCAATTGTGATTGGAAAACTTTCTGAAACAGATGTATAATTCGATTGTAATTCTAGAATTAAATTCGACGACATTCCTCCATTTGTAACCGCACTTAGCGCTAAAGTAATTGAAGTGTAATTGCCTGTTGGACCAATAGTTCTAACTCCCCCTAAATTACACTTATACGTTAAAGGAGTTCGTGTTAAATAACTCCCGACACCGAGGTTTAACCCATTCAAAGCCGTTAAATCGGTGATGCCTTCTCGAATTGCTTTTGGTTGAACCAGTGTTCCTTGATTCGTTGAATGTGAACCTAAGATCAATGTTCCTGATTCTTTCCATGTAGCAAGACAAATGTCTGAACTATCTGCACCACTACTTCGAGCAAAAATTCCACTTTCAAAACTCATTCTAACATTTCCACCACCTAAACATGTGCTTTTAGAAATTTTTAGTGTCTGGCCTGCCTGAATTAACCGAATCGATTTACTGCCATCTGCAACATTCCAAGTCTTACAACTATCTGAATTAAATAGTGGTTGAATTTCAATCTCTCCACCATTTGAAAGAGGATTCGAAGAATTCAACCTTAAATAGCTCATCTGAGATTCAGATTTCGCAAAAGGAAACAAACCATACCTACTTCCCTGGTCTGAAACATTGGCTGAAGTTGGTATATAACGAAGAAATGTACCTGTATTTTTACGACAGTAAAGCCCTCCACTTAAGCATTCTAAAACGGAACTTTGAGACTGACCCAATCGTAAAGTATAACCATTTAAATCATGATATCCCTTTTGAACAATTAACGTATCTGTAACAGTAACATTACTTGACAATTGTACTCCTTTCAAATTATTGAAAATTAGTTTACCAACTGTTGCATTAAAATTGATATTACCAATAATCTGTGGTGTACTTCCATTGAAAGAATAGATACCTTTTACACTTAAATCTTGTAAATCAGTTTGGATACATCCTTTATTTGGAACAGTAGTAATCCCTTCTTCGTGACCAGTAGCTATCGTTCCTCCAGCTGACAATTGGGTTGTACCAATACCTTTCACATGAAAAGGATGAGGAATATCTAATGTACCCCCTTCTTCTATGTGGAACAGGTTTCGAACATAAATAGACGATTCTAACTTTACAAAAGCCCCTTTTTTAACAACATATTTAATCAATTGATCATCAGGTATATAATTCGATTGTGAAAATATCTGTGCCAAATTACCTGCAAACAATAGTGCGTTTGAAGTATTCTGAGAAGAATTTAAAATTCTTCCGGATAGTACTTTTAAATTTCCTTTTAATGCAATTTGCGATACCTTAGAAAAACTTGTGCCAAGATCTAATTCACCTCCATCAATGATTAGATTCCCTTCAATTTTTAATGTTAATGTATCATTGGTGGCTGAAGTGTTGTTTAATCGAAATATCCCTCCCTTAATCACTAAATCTCCATTCAAAATCAAGTTTTTGAAATTTAGAGTCAGGGCACCATTTACTTCTAACTTACTGGAAAATAACCATTCTTTAGATAGCTCAAACGAATGATGTGATTGAATAATAAATACATCTGAAGTATCTGTAAAGTTTAATGGATGAGCACCAGTACCATTTGGAAATTCTGTCCAACTGCTCAGAATAGTTAGATCCACTTCTCCAGTCTTGGAATACCAAGTAGTTGCAAATCCTAAAAACGAATAAAAACTAAAAAAAATAGCAAAAGCAAAACAGCGCATCGACTACTCAACAAAAAATTACACATTAAGACAAATCAAAATCTATTTCAAAAGACCTCAATGATTTAATAAAATCATTGTTCGGATCAATTTTAATACTCTTTGAAGGCATTACAACTTCTATGTTTTCCAAAGGATCAAAAACAACAAATTTTACGGCGCATTTACCTTGATTTTCAAGGAAAAGTTTATTCATGTCTGTAATAAATATTTGATCTAATCTTTTGGTTGAAACTCTAATATTTAATTGATTCGCCTTTTTATCACGTAAATCGTACAACAAATCAATGGAAGAAATAATAAATTCTGGGTCTTTTCTGTTTCTTGGGACTTCAAACTTTCCTCGAATCGCAACAAAAGTTCCTGAAACAAAAAATTGTTTGTACTTCAAATAATTCTCCTTGAATAAGAAAAGTTTGAATGAGTCGGTATAATCTTCAATGACCATTGTTCCAAATGGCTCATTTTTTTTACTGATTCTACTTTCACATTCAGATACCACAGCTGCTAGCAATACTTCTTTATTCAAATGTTGGGCTGGGTTGGACAACATGGCAACGTTACCATTGCAAAATGACTCTATTTCCAACCTAAAATCATCCAATGGATGGCCAGATAAAAAGATTCCAACAACTTCCTTTTCTTTGCTCAATTTAAACATTGAAGGCCATTCATCAGATTTTGGAATTTCAGGCTCTGGAATCGAAGTTCCAGATGCCTCTCCAAATAGTGAGGCTTGCATGGAATTTTCACTTTCTTGAAAATTCGCGCCAAATTTAATGGCACTTTCCAAAAAACTTCTCCCCGAGTTATCTTCCTTAATATATTGAGCGCGATGAACAGATTTAAATGAATCAAAACCTCCTGCGTATACTAAACTCTCAAACGCTCTCTTAGTACATACTCTAAGATTGATTCGTTTTGTAACATCAAAAATCGAACTAAACGCTCCTTTTTCAGTTCGTTCTTGAATAATTGCCTCTACAGGGCCGCTTCCTAAGCCTTTTATTGCTCCTAGTCCAAAACGAATTGCACCTTCTTTATTTACAGTAAATAAATAAGATGATTCATTGATATCAGGACCCAAAACAGGCACCCCCATACGTTTGCATTCTTCCATGAAAAAAGACACCTGCTTTATGTCGTTCATGTTGTTAGAAAGCACAGAAGCCATGTACTCTGC
This sequence comes from Chryseobacterium gleum, assembly GCA_945877005.1. Lineage (GTDB taxonomy): Bacteria > Bacteroidota > Bacteroidia > Flavobacteriales_D > Crocinitomicaceae > CANHVK01. The sequence goes on along the minus strand of CAMCQL010000059.1, from coordinate 6,468 downwards.
AGGATAATTTGCTTTTAAATAAGCTGTTTGATACGCAATCCAGGCATAACAGGTAGAATGTGATTTATTAAACGCATAGGATGCAAAAGCTTCCCAATCTTTCCATATTTTTTCTAATGCTACTTTATCATGCCCTCTTTCATTTCCTTGTTCGATGAATTGTGGACGCATCTTATCCAATAGGTAAATTTGTTTTTTACCCATTGCTTTTCGAAGTGTATCCGCTTCACCTTTTGAGAAACCCGCTAATTTTTGTGACAATAACATTACCTGCTCTTGATAGACGGTGATACCATACGTTTCTTTCAAGTATTCTTCACACGCATCAATGTCATAGGTAATTGGTTCTTCCCCGTGTTTTCTTCGAATAAAGGAAGGAATATATTCTAATGGACCAGGACGGTACAATGCATTCATTGCAATCAAATCTGCAAATACTGTTGGTTTTAACTCTCGCATGTATTTCTGCATTCCCGCAGATTCATACTGGAAAATTCCTACTGTTTCACCTCTTTGGAATAATTCATAGGTCTTAAGATCATCAATAGGAAAATTATCAGGATCTAGTTGTATGCCATGTCGTTCGAAGACATTTTTTACAGCATACTTAATTAATGTTAATGTCTTTAAACCTAAAAAGTCCATTTTCAACAATCCCGCTTCTTCAGCCACTGAATTGTCAAATTGGGTACACCACATGTCAGAATCTTTCGCCGTTGCAACAGGGACAAAATTCGTAATGTCATCGGGCGTAATGATTACCCCACACGCATGAATTCCTGTATTTCTTACAGAACCCTCCAATTGTTTTGCCTGCTGAATTACCTTTGCAGCTAAATCACTCCCGATAGATAGTCTTTTCAGCTCATTCGCTGCTTGTATGCTATCTGCATTATTTTTTAACTTTGAATTAAGTTCAGACTCATCCAAACTAAACAATTTTTTCAAAGAAATGTCTGGAACCAGCTTCGCAAGCTTATCCGCTTCAAACAATGGCAAGTCTAGTACCCTTGCCGTATCTCGGATGGACGACTTTGCAGCCATTGTTCCATAGGTAATGATTTGAGCCACCTGATTGGATCCATATTTTTGAATCACCCACTCGATGACCCGACCTCTACCTTCATCGTCAAAATCGATATCAATATCGGGCATCGAAATACGGTCAGGATTCAAAAAACGCTCAAAAAGTAAATCGTACTTAATTGGATCAACATTCGTAATACCTATACAATAAGCGACAACAGAACCCGCAGCTGAGCCTCTACCAGGACCAACAGAAACACCCATATCTCTCGCTGCTTGACAAAAATCTTGTACAATCAAGAAATACCCTGGATACCCTGTTCGTTCAATTGTAGCTAATTCAAAATCAATTCTCTCACGAATTTCATCTGTGATTTCAGTATATCTTTTTTCAGCGCCTTTGTAGGTCAAATACCTCAGGTAATTATTTTCCCCTCGTTTTTCTTCATCCTCTTTGTCATTCGGGTCTTGAAACTCTTCAGGTATATCAAATGCAGGAAGTAAGACTTCTCGAGCCAATCCAAAAGGCTCTATTTTAGATGTTATTTCATCAATGGATGCGATTGCTTGCGGAAGATCCACAAACAATTTTTTCATTTCCTCAGCAGACTTATAATAATATTCTTGATTCTCTAAACCAAATCGAAATCCTCTTCCTCTTCCGATTGGGGTAGTTTGCAATTCTCCATCTTTAACACACAATAAAATATCATGTGCAATAGCATCTTCCTTGTTTAAATAATAGGTATTATTAGTGGCAACTAATTTTACATCATGTTTTTCAGAAAAACGAACGAGTGTTTCATTGACACGATTTTCATTTTCTTGTCCATGGCGCATGATTTCTAAATAGAAATCTTGACCAAATAAATTTTTCCACCAAACTAATGCTTCTTCTGCTTGATTTTCACCGACATTCAGAATCAAAGAAGGTATTTCTCCCGATAAATTACCTGATAAAACGATAATGTCTTCCGAATATTTTTCAATCAAGGTTTTATCAATTCTTGGAACGTAATAAAATCCGGCTGTGAATGCGACCGATGATAGTTTAATTAAGTTCTGATACCCTTTTTTATTTTTAGCAATGAATACGACTTGATAACCATTGTCTTTTTGGGATTTATCTAAATGATTGGCACACACATAAAATGTACACCCTATAATCGGTAAAATTTCATTCTTTTCAAATAATTCACCTTTTTCTTCTGCCTCTACTCTTTCTTCTCTTATTTTCTTGTTGAACCCATTGATGGCTTTTTCAAAATGAAAAGCAGCCATCATATTTCCCAAATCTGTTAACGCAACTGCCTTCAATCCTAAATCTGCCGTTTTTTGAACTAATGCAGGGATTGAAATAGTTGATTGTAAAATGGAAAATTGAGAATGTGTATGTAAATGAACAAAATTGAAGTCTTTTAATGCAGCTACATCAATTGCTTTGTTCACTATCGTTGAACTTGCTGTTTGATTTTTAAGTGCTAAACTCGCTTCCTTAAGATTTACGTGCTTCAAACCAATCGGTAAGATTGAGCTTGGATTGATTAATTTAAAATTTGTAAAATAATCTGTTTCAACCTTTAATTCTTCGCGCGTAAATTCCTCTCTTCGAATCAATTCAAAAAAACAACGTGTTGTTGCCTCGACATCTGCCGTCGCGTTGTGTGCTTCTGAAAAAGGAACATCAAAAAGAAATTGATGCAATTCTGAAAGAGATGGCCATTTAAACTTCCCACCTCTACCACCTGGTAAACGACATAGATTTGCCGTATGCTCGGTCATTGTATCTAATAAAAAAATTGTTTGGAGTTGATTTTCAATCCCCAAACGATGAAATTCACAACCTACAACATTTTTATCAAATTTTAAATTATGGCCTACAACAAATGTTGATTGATTCAATACTTCGTTGAATTCCAATAATACCTCCGTCAAATCATGTCCTTCATTTACTGCAAGTTGAGTGGAAATTCCATGCACTTTTTCGGCATCATAGGGAATATCAAAACCTTCTGGGCGTATAATATAATCTTTTGCAGCTAACAATCTACCCATTTCGTCATGCACTTGCCATGCAATCTGTACTACCCTCGGCCAATTATCGGTTTCCGTGTAGGGTAAGTTCCAATTCTTTGGAAATCCTGTCGTTTCAGTATCAAATACGATGAACATAATTTATGACATTTGGTTTATTCAACTAATTCTAAGAATCCAGTTTCTGGTTTTTCTCCAGTTCCTTTATCAATTAGATAATAGTAAGTTCCTGATGGAAGTGTTCCTTCTCCTAAACTATTCTCTACATTTGGTTTTCCATCCCAATCATCTTCGTATGGTACTCCACTTTTATACACCAATGAACCCCATCTATTAAATATACTTACCTCAACCTTTGGGTATTTATGATAGTAATTTATTGCCCAAGTTTGATTTTTATTTCCAGATTTCGGTGTTACAATTTGTGGGATTAAAGAAAATTCGCATGCAATTCTGTAATTTTTACTTATCTCACACCCAATTTTGTCTTTGACTTTAATCAAATACTCACCTTCACCTAAATTCTTAATTACTGAATCATTTGACAAATTCGTTTGAATTGAAGTTGACCATTGATAAGTGTATTTACCTACTCCATTTGTAGCAAATAATTCAATTCCTCCTGTTGTTAAACCACATTTAGTGTTCTCAACTTTTGTTTCAACCAATTCTAGACCAGATGTTTTCACCTGTAATAGCATAGGTAAGCTTTCACATTTTCCTGTTTCAGTGTAAACGTAGTATAAAGTTTGAATAGGCTGAGTTAACTTTGATGAAGTATTTAAGGTTTTTGCCGTTGGATTTAATCCTGGATCTTTATCGTACCATTGAATGGTATAATCAGCAGGTAGTTTTAATTTATTTAATTCAGAAATAGTAGTGTTTTTACATACTTCATTACTCATACTTAAATCTATTCGATCTGTTACTAAAGGTTTACTTGCAATCGTAATTGTGGTGTCTCGTTGACAATTGTCTTTAGAAAGCACCGTGATTTTATTTACACCCTCAAGACCTGAGAACATCGTATCTCTTGTTGTAGATACATTGTCATTATTTAAATAATAGGTGTAATCAAACCCTTTTGGAGATTTAATGATTACAGATCCTTTAGAAACTTTACAAGTTGGATCAATTTGCTGAATCTTCCATTTTCCAGGTATATCTTTTGCAGGATTTACAACTAAATCAATCGTATCACTTGAACATCCATCTGGATTCACAACATATACTTCATACAATTCATTAGGAGGAAGATTTGTTATTTTATTAGATGTAAATATTGCCGTAGGATGTGTACCTAATAGTTTTATTTGATAATTTCCTGCAGGTTGCATTGCTATCGCTGATATTTCACCATTGTTTTTAGTACAAGCAGGTTGATGTGTAACACTTGCTGTTAACTTTATTTGTTGTGGTTCTGAAATTGAAACAGTCTCACTTTCTTGACAACCATATGAATCTTTGACAGTAATTGTGTAATTACCAGACTTTAAGTTAGTTTGATTTTTATTGTTTTTTAAAGTTGGATTTACCCCTTGCCATTCATAAATATAATTTGGCGTTCCCCCTGTAACATTTGTATTAATAATTCCATCAGACATGCCATAACATGAAACATTTGTCCTAACAACACCCAATGAAATAAGAGCACTAGGTTCTGTAATTATTATATTGTTAATTAACGCTGATTCGCATCCGTTAATATCTCTTACTTTAATGGAAATTGGATTAGGGCTACCAAACAGATTGATTTGTTTCTCTAATTGATCATTAATAATTAATCCTGGTCCTGACCAAATGTATTTATAAGGTGCAGTTCCGTTTTCTGTTTGTATTTCTACAGAACCAGTACTTTCTCCCCAACACTTTACATTAGTAATAATTGGAGTGATTTTTAATTCCTTTGGCTCAGGATTGATCGTTGCGCTTGCACCAGCTGTACATCCATTTGCATCTGTTACTTTATAGTTATAAGTTCCTGATGATAAAGTAGTTATTGCATCACCTCCATAAGTAAATGGTGCAGCACCTGTTGAGGACAAACTCACACTTCCTTTGCCACCATTACATACTATTTGTGTTGGGGTTGCAGTTAAGGTGATCGCTGCAGGTTCAGCACTAATGACAGCACTAGCCGTAGCCGTACATCCATTAGCATCAGTTACTGAATAGTTATACGTTCCTTCTGATAGATTCGTTGTTGCAGCTCCACCATAAGTCAATGGTGCTGCACCTGTTGAGGACAAACTCACACTTCCTTTGCCACCATTACATACTATTTGTGTTGCTGTTGCAGTCAATGTGATGGCTACTGGTGCGGCATTGATCGTTGCACTTGCACTAGCTGTACAACCATTGTTATCGGTGACTGTATAGTTATACGTTCCTTGTGATAGATTTGTTGTTGCTGCACCACCATAAGTCAGAGGCGCAGCACCTGTTGAGGACAAACTCACACTTCCTTTGCCACCATTACATACTATTTGTGTTGCTGTTGCAGTTAAGGTGATTGCTGCAGGTTCAGCACTAATGACAGCGCTAGCCGTTGCAGTACATCCATTTGCATCAGTTACTGAATAGTTATACGTTCCTTCTGATAGATTAGTTGTTGCAGCTCCACCATAAGTCAATGGCGCAGCACCTGATGAAGATAAAGTAACACTTCCTTTGCCACCATTACACACTATTTGTGTTGGGGTTGCTATCAAGGTGATTGCGGTAGGTGCGGCATTGATCGTTGCACTTGCATTAGCTGTACAACCATTGTTATCGGTGACTGTATAGTTATAAGTTCCTTCTGATAGATTGGTTGTTGCAGCACCTCCATAAGTAAATGGCGCGGCACCTGATGAAGATAAAGACACGCTTCCTTTACCACCATTACATACTATTTGTGTTGGGGTTGCAGTTAAGGTGATCGCTGCAGGTTCAGCACTAATGACAGCACTAGCCGTTGCAGTACATCCATTTGCATCAGTTACTGAATAGTTATACGTTCCTTCTGATAGATTCGTTGTTGCAGCTCCACCATAAGTCAATGGCGCTGCCCCTGTTGAGGACAAACTCACACTTCCTTTGCCACCATTACATACTATTTGTGTTGGGGTTGCAGTTAAGGTGATTGCGGCTGGTGCGGCACTAATGACAGCACTAGCCGTTGCAGTACATCCATTTGCATCAGTTACTGAATAGTTATACGTTCCTTCTGATAGATTCGTTGTTGCAGCTCCACCATAAGTCAATGGTGCTGCCCCTGTTGAGGACAAACTCACACTTCCTTTGCCACCATTACATACTATTTGTGTTGGCGTGGCTGTCAAGGTGATGGCTGCTGGGGCTGCGTTGATGGTAGCACTTGCTGTTGCAGTACACCCATTTGCATCAGTTACTGAATAGTTATACGTT
>CAMCQL010000058.1 GCA_945877005.1 Chryseobacterium gleum | reverse complement strand
ATTCCATTTATATCTATTTTTTCATTATTCGCAGGATTATTTAAGTAGCTAAGTACACTCGTTGAAAGTGTTAAATCACCAGAAGCACTTACATCAGGTTTTTGTTGTTTTTGTCTGTTTGGACCTTTGGATGAACTTAGAGCAAGTTTGCCATGAGGATAGTTTGCTTGTGAAACAACACCATTTTTATTAACAAATGAAGTACGGTTTTGGAAATTGCCAACAGTTATGACTTTATCAGAAGAAATGTATGAGGAGTAAAGTGATTGCAATGAGTCCGCTAGGATGTAATTTTTGATCGGGGGATAGGTGGTACTGTTAGGTAATAATTCTGTAACGAAATCATTGAGTGTCGCAGAACCGAATTTATTTCCACTTCCACTCCAAGCATCGTATTCGCCTTTGCCAGTAGTGCTAAATTGATAATAATAATTGGTTGAGTCTATGTTGGAAATTACAATTTCTAAATGATACACATCATTTATTTTTTCGGCATAATAGTCAACATAAGCTAAGCGATTATTAGTGAAAGAGAATAAAGTATCAGTATATTTTTGAGGTTGTTCAAAGGCATCTTTAAATGAAATGAATTTTGTTGCACCGCTTAATTCAAAATTCTTTATTGGGTTGTTTGCTGCAGTTCTAAATTTAATAGATTCAAAATCTGCAGAGTCGGCCCATAAATCTACATAAATTGAATTTGGCCCTGCTAATCCTGAAGGTGCATTTTTTACCCAGAAAAAGGAAGTGTCATTTGTTACATTTCCGTGAACGTGAAATTTACCAATATTCCCTGAGTTTCCGGCAGAGGCTACTATGATTCTTCCTGGTTTTTCGTCTAATAATTGCTCTATTAATTCTGATGCAGGGTCGTTTCCATCGTGCGATCCAAATTGAACACCTGCACTAATATTTATTACTGCAGGCAGATTTAATTGATCGGCTTTTTTAAAAATGTAATCACACGCATCAGCAACGGTTAATGTCCAGTTTTTTGCTGAAAAATTTGATTGAACAACGATAATTTGTGCATTAGGAGCCATTCCTTTGTTGGTGCCATTTGCTAATCCATTTCCAGCGGCAGCACCACAAACTGTTGTTCCGTGAAGAATCGAATTTGAAAGAGATAATGCTTGATTATTAAGTTCCTCATTGGTCCATTCTTCTCCATAATTATAAGGTAAAGGCGATTTATTTTGAGCTCCTGAAGATTGATTCCAATAGTATAAGATTCTACTTTTTCCTTGGTCATCTTTAAAGTCCTTGTGATTATAATCCACGCCTGTGTCAATTACACCAATAATTACATTTTTTCCAGTGTAGCTAGTTGGAAGTCCCTGACCAGAATGTATTTCATTAATGAAATGAGTCAAACGAGTAGTGTCATTCATAGCGGTAGGAATACTTAGATCGAACTTTTGTCGTGGGATTAATCGTTTATTCTCAGCCAATGATAATTCTTCTTGATTTAAAGTACAGTAGATCCAATTATTTGTAATACTTTTAATTGAAATATTTTTTTCACTTACGAATTCTCTAGAAATGCTATTGTTTTTCAAAGAGACTACATAATTTTCAACGATTTCGTTGGTTTGTAGCTTTGAGTTAAGAGCAATTTTTGATTGAGAAAAACTTATTGTAGTTAGTTGTAAAAGAGAAAAACTTAAGAATATTTTTAGTTTTAAGTTCATTTTTCCAGGTGTTTTTATTTAATTCTTGTCTGTATTAATTCTAATTTCTATATTAGCTAAGTTATACATTTTTTTGAAATTTGAGGTTTATGGGTAAGTACATTCTTTTTTTATTTGTAACATATTGTTTTTCAACATCATTGTATTCTCAGTCCAACCAAGATTTTGATGCAAATATTAAAAAAGCTGACTTTTATTTTACTCAAAATAAGTTTTTAGATGCTAAGAATTCTTACGAAAATGCATTGAAGTTAAACCCTAATGACAGTTACGCTAAGAAACAAGTCGAAAAATGTATTGCGAATGAGAAAGAAAAGGGTAAGTCTGAAGAAAATAGAAGTTATCAGAAAATTATAAATAAAGCGGATCAATTATTTGATTCGAAAGATTATTCCGCGTCCAAAGAGATGTTTAAAAGAGCCTTAGAATTAAGACCTTCTGATGGATATCCAAAGAAACAAATTGAAATTATTGATGCGTTATTAAATCCTAAAAAAACGGATAAACGGGATACGCTTCCACTTCTCGGTCTAAATTCTGATCTTTCTATGAATGATGCAGAAAAGGAATTAAAAGCGGCAGAATTAAAACGTAGAAATAAAAAAGAAGGAGTAGTTGTGAATAAAGTAAATTCAGTGCAAGCTAAAGAAACTTCAATTTTTAGTCAAAGCACCGATGTAATTGATTCAACAAGAATTAAACTTGGCGTTTTAGAAAAAGTTAATGATACTTCCTCTGTTAAGTATGCTGTAAGTAAAAGTCAAAAAAATGAGGCGTATAAAGTTTTAAAGGAATCTAAAATGAATGATAGTATCTTTAAAAGTACTTTGCTCAAAGATCTAGAGTTAGAAAGAAATCAATCAATTGTTGATTCTATTAATATTTTAAAAGAGCACAAAGTGATAGATTACACGAAATCAGCTCAAAAAATCCATGAGTTCGTTGCTGAATCAAATGTTAAAACAGAAGAGATTAATAATCAAAAATTAGAACAAAAAAACACATCAAATACTTTTTTGTCTGAAAAAACCTTTGAATATATTGAAGGAATGGAGAAAGTAGAGGGCGCTTCATTGAAAAAAAGTACTGATAAAAACGATTCTATTCGTATGAAAGTTTCCATAAATAGTGCATTTAATGATTCAATTTATTCTCATCCTGAGCAAAAAAGAGTATCAAATAAAGAATTACTTCATTCCAATGAAAGCTCAATAGAAGCCTTTAAAGATAGCATAAGTGGAATTGTGAGCACAAAGGCAGTCAATCAAATTGATGGAAAAAGCAAAACAGTGCAGAATCATGAAGAATCAATAATTCAAGATCAGAATAAGACACTTCAAGAAACTGACAGAGGAGTATCTAAATCCAAAAACATTACCGATATAACATTGATAAAAACTATCGAAAAGCAGGATTCTTCAGTTCTTCGATTAAAGAACAATGAAAAAAAACATGAAGTAACGAATGAAAGATTTATTGAAAAAGAAGTTACAGATAATTTAACATCAAAAGCTTCAATCAACGGATTGGAGCATAAAACAGAAATCGCTTTAACTTCAAACGATGATTTACCTTTTCAGAATTTAAATTCTATTGATCATTTGGAACACTCAATTAATGGCACTAATTCAAATGAGTCGGATAAGCAGATTAATAAAAATTTAACTATTAGGGCCGAATTAGAAAATATTGAATCGAAAATAGTTGCTTTTGATGATAAGATGTCAAATTCTATTGGTGCTTCTTATTCGGAAGGTGTTTCGCAAGAATCGTTTAACAAAACTGACGATGACGGATTGTTAATTTCTGTAATTACGAGAAGAATTGTTGTGAAGAATGGTTACGGTCAAGTGTATACGAGAATTCAAAAACATGATTCTATAACATACCAAAAAAATGGTGAACCGTCTACAGAGATGATTTGGCAAAGGGAAACACAAGATGCGAAATTGAAGAAAAATTTTTAACAATTCGATTTATTGGTTTTTTGATAACTGTAAATATTTTATAATCAAATTTTGTCTATGAATGTTCATTTTATTGCAATAGGAGGAAGCGCAATGCATAATTTAGCAATTGCTTTAAGTAGAAAGAATTATAATGTTTCTGGCTCCGACGATGAAATTTTTGAACCAAGCGCTTCGAGACTTAAAAAACAGGGTATATTTCCGTCTCAAATTGGTTGGGATACCAATAATATACATGAAAAGTTAGATGCAATTATTGTTGGTATGCACGCAAAGGAAGATAATCCTGAGCTATTGAAAGCTAGGTCAATGGGAATTCCTGTTTTTTCTTATCCAGAGTATTTATACGAGCAAAGTAAAGATAAAATAAGAGTTGTTATTGGTGGAAGTCATGGGAAAACTTCTATCACAGCAATGATTTTACATGCAATTTCAGTCGTAGGGCTTGATGTTGATTACATGGTTGGTGCTCAGTTGGAGGGGTACGATTGTATGGTGAAATTATCTGATACTGCTAAAATAATGATTTTAGAAGGAGATGAATATTTAAGTTCTCCAATAGATCGCCGACCTAAGTTCCATTTATATCATCCTTCTATCGCGTTAATTAGCGGGATTGCATGGGATCATATTAATGTTTTTCCAACGTTTGAAAATTATGTATCTCAATTCGATGTTTTTTGTCAAAAAATAGAGGGACAAGGAGTGTTGATTTACAATCAAGAAGATGAAATTGTAAATCAGTTAGGGATAAAGTATTCACATAAACTGAATTCGATTGCTTACTCAACCCCGAATTATTCCACAAATGAGGATGGAACTGAGATTGAACTAGATGGAAAAAAATATGCTTTTCAAATCTTTGGAGCGCATAATATGCAAAATTTAATGGGAGCTATGGAGGTATGTAAACAAATTGGTGTTTCCAACCATGAGTTTTTAAGTGCTTTACAATCTTTTAAAGGTGCAGGTAAAAGATTACAAAAAGTTGTTGAAAAAAACGGTTTTGTAATGTTTAAAGATTTTGCACATTCTCCGTCTAAACTAAAAGCGACTACGTCTGCTGTAAAAGAACAATTCAAAGAAAAACAAGTAGTAGCGTGTATGGAGCTACATACTTTTTCTTCGTTGAATAAAGAATTTTTACCATTATACAATGGGGCAATGAAACATGCTGATCGTGCGATTGTTTATTTTAATACTAATGTTGTAATGCATAAAAGATTACCTGCGATCTCAGTGGAAGATGTTAAAAATGCGTTTGGAGGTGAAGTGGAAGTATATAACTCAACAGAAGAAGTACTTCAAATTGTTCAAAATATAAATGTCAATGATTCAATTTTATTGATGATGAGTTCTGGAAATTTTGACGGTGTTGACTATGAGTTACTTGGTCAAGATTTAATTGCTAAATTTGAATAGTAGAGAATCCTATCTCCCGCGATGTTTATTTCATTTTGAGGACATTGGTTGAGTTTAGGAGCTGGTAATCCTTTTTCAAATGTAGGTTTTCCGATAATTACCCTTGCTTCATCCCATAAATTTGATGAAATGAACTTTTCAAGGGTGTATTTACCACCTTCTATAATTACAGATGAAATATTTAATTTAAATAATGTGTCCAATATTGTTTGAATGGTAAGGTCTTTAAGTTGAATGAATTTTTTGTTTGTTGATTCATCATTAATTTTCAAGTTAAAAACATACAGCGGTAATTTATCGTTATATATTTTTGATTCTTTAGGAGATCTCAATGCTGGATCAATAACTACTCTAATTGGAGATTTCCCGTAAAATGCCCTAGTAGTTAAGCTAGGGTTGTCGTGAAGTATTGTTTTCCATCCAACTAGAATTGCTTGTTCATGTGCTCTCCATTGGTGAGTGATTGTTTGTGTAGTAGGTTGACTGATCCAATTTATTGTTCTTGGTTGTTCGTTTTCCCTTACTAAATCAATATATCCATCACTTGTTTCTGCCCATTTGAGAACAATATATGGTCTTCTTTTTGAATGGAATGTAATGAATCTACTATTTATTTTTTCGCATTCTGCCTCAAGAATCCCCACTGTTGTAGCGATATTTGCCTTTGTTAACATTTGAATTCCTTTTCCTGAAACCAAAGGGTTTGGGTCTAACATTCCTATAACTACACGTTTAAATTTTGATGTCACGAGAAGTGAAGCACAAGGAGGTGTTTTCCCAAAATGTGCACATGGTTCAAGATTGATGTAAATAGTTGCAGTCGTTAAAACGTCTTTATTTTTTATTTTTTTTATCGCATTTACTTCAGCATGAGGTTCACCGTATTTTTGATGAAAACCTTCGGCTATTATTTCATTATCGACAACAATTACCGCTCCTACAAGTGGATTTGGTGAGACATTACCTCTTCCTCTTAAAGCGAGTTCGATACATCGATTCATATAATATTGGTCTATGGCCAAAGATGCGCTGTCCATTTTTTATGTGAGTTGGGTAATTATTCTTTCTTGAGTAGGATAGAGTGCTATCAATGTTTCTTTATTAAATAGCTCAAAATCGCTGAATTCAAATCCAGGAGAAACTGAACATGAAACCAATGAAAAACTGTTTTCCTCTTTAACGGTTGAGCCAAAGATAGTATTTTTAGAAACCAATAACTGAGGTGTTTCGCCTGCCAATAGGTTGTTTCCAACTATATGTTGAATGTAGCCTTTCGAAGTAAGTGTGTGAACAATCAGTGGACTTCCTGCGTGAAAGTACCATAGTTCATCACTTTGAATGCGGTGAAATTTTGAGCAGTTTTCAGCGGTGAGTAAAAAGTAGATGACTGTACAAACAGAACGTGTACCATTAACACAGTTTACATCACTTCTATAGGTTTCTTTGTAATAACCTCCTTCTGGATGTGGTTGGAGTTCCAGGTAATTAATAATTTCTTGTAGTTTCATTTTTAATCGATTGGACCTTTTAATAGAGGTTCTTGTTTGGATTGATTCGTTGGAAAAAAATACTTGATATCGAAAGAAATATAGGTGCCGCTCATGTTTCCTATTGACACCTTTTTGTTTTGAGTATTTACTGTTTCTAGAATTCCTGCAACTGTAAAAATTGGAGCAAAAGGTATTCGAGCATTACCACCAAGGTAAAAAATTCCTTTTTTTGATGTTCTGTATTCAAAACCTAAATTCGCGCTTAAATCAATCGCAATTCGATGTGTTCTTCTTCCTTCAGCAATAAATTTTGTTGAAGATGATGCGACAGCTTGTGTGGCAACATCAGATAAAGAGAACACAACTACAGGTCCAAGTCCATTTGCAAGATAAATTTTGTCTGATAACTTTATAAAAAAGTAAGGTGTTATTGGTACGTCGTAGTTGTAAAAGGAGATTTTTTTTGAGGAGGTGAGATTTGATTCAGATTCTGAAAAAGTAATATTATAATTTCTTCTTACCATATGAATCCCTGTTTCTAAACTGATTCCAGGTGTAAGTGATACTCGAATGTTTGCGCCATAACTATGGCCTAGTAATTGTTTAAAATTTGTAGTGAAGCTACCTAAAGTCAAGTTGGTTTCAGATTTTGCTATAAAATCACCAGCCATAATTGGTTTGTATTCAAGGCCAAAATAGCTTGAAGTATTTAAATTGGTTTGTCCTAAACTTTTGAAAGCCAGAAAAAGAAAAAAAAGAATCAATAAGTTTTTTATCTCCATTCTGTGATGTATTCGATCGGTTTTCTGTGTTGTTGAGGCCAATCAATGGAAGGGTAGCCTAAATATATTATACCTAGACATTTATCTTCCTTTGACAAGCTTAAAAATTCATTTGTTTCTTGTTCATAGATGAATTTTGGGGTGGACCAAAATGACCCAATCCCGTATGCAGTAGCACTTAGTAAAATATTTTGTATTGCACAGGCAACTGCTTCAATTTCCTCAATTTCTGAAATTTTATGCGTTGGATCTCTCTTTAGTGAGACAGCAATAACAGCAGAAGATAATTGAGGTCTAGTTAAAAATTTAGCGAGTTTTTTGTCGTCTTGTAATTCTTTTGGTGTTTTTTCAAGATACATTTTTGCTAAAAAATCACTCAAGTCTGATTTACTATTTTCTGTAAATACGGTAAATATCCAAGGTTGTGTATTCCCATGTGTTGGCGCCCAAATGGCATTGTTTAATAACAGTTCAATTTGTTCTTTATGAATTTTCCGGCTACTAAATTGTTCAGGATAGATGGTTCTTCTGTCTTTAATTAATTCACTGATTTCAGTTAGATTATATTTCATAATTAAGCACTTAAAATTAGATTAATCGATTTCATAAACTCCTATGTCAGGTGTAGTTATTGATCGTTGTTTTCCATCTATGTCAATTTTGTTTGAACTAGGAATTCCTTTGTTATTGAGTGGAGAAGTTGAGTTAAAACGAAAATTATTTTGATTAATATTTATGAATTTTGGATCTGTGTTGAATGAAACAGTAGTGGATGTAAAAGGCATTTCAACTTTTAGAAGACAATTTTGAATTTTGATACTATTTTTAATACCGTCGTTTTGAAGTGTGTCTAATATGAATTCAGTAGGTTTATAGCCGTAGATGACACTATTTTTTATAGATCCAATGAGTGGAGAGATGTAAGTCAATTGATCTTCTGGATTAGTGTAATAATTTTTCAACGCAAATGCAGTATTGTCTTTGGTGGACGCACCATAACCAAGAATGTTGGAATGATTAATTGAAAAATTAGCCCCTTGAAGGACAAAAAAACTATAAAGTTGATTTTTGTAGAGTAAAGTATTATTTAGGACGACAGTTGGATTTGCAAAACAAAATATCCCATATCTTGCATTGTTTTCAATTACCGAATTTTCAATTGTCACAGTTGTTAAATTACTGGTTTCATTTCTACTATAGATTTGTATCGCTGAAGTTGCATTTTTTATGAGTGAATGATTGATTTTAGAAGGTAGAGCTTCATGAAAATAGATGCCATAGTATTGCCCTGAAATTTTTTGGTAGCTTGATTCGGATCGTGTGCCTTGAACGATAATTTTATTGTTTAAAGTTCCATTCATATTTAATGCTCCTCTTCGAATATATAATAAGGAATTGTTGTAAAGGTGAATTTTACACCCTTGCTGTACATCGAGGACCGCAGAAGTATCTACTATAGCATAACCGATGATAACGTGTGGTTTATCATTTTTCCATTCGGCAGAATTTTTTATTGTTTCCTTGTAATGAAAGTAAGCATCTTGTCCCCAAGCAAGTAATTGTAGGTATTGATTTTTACCATTCGTTTTTACTCGAATTGAATCTCGAATGATTGGATTTGGAGAAGGATTTTTTAGAACATTGAGTTGAATATCAATAAATAAAAATAAACTATCCTTTCCGTCAATTTTTTTATTAGTGAAAATAGTTCCACTAGCTCCATCTAAATTCACTCTAAATGGAGAATTAGCTCCACCCATTAATTCAATTTCTTCAAGATTCAACGGATTATTATCAGGGTTATAGATTTTCACTTGTTGTAAGCCTTCACCTTTAAACAAGTCTTTAAGGGCTACGTCAGTTTTAAATACTGTATCAAACACAAGTGTATCAGCTGAAAACGTGATGTTTGAAGAAGAGAATAAGGTTTCTTTTTTACAACTTTGGAATGTACTTAATAATCCAATCAAAAAAACTAAATAAATTAAGTTATTTAACGGTCTTTTCATCATCGAATTAATTCTATTTAAATGTAAAAATACTATAAAGGTTAAAAATAAGTTTATTTACAGTAAATA
>CAMCQL010000057.1 GCA_945877005.1 Chryseobacterium gleum | reverse complement strand
AATACTTGGTGTGGTAAAGCTTGTGCCTGTTCCTAATGAAGTGCCTCCAGTTGAAGAGGAATACCATTGAATTGTTCCCGCACTTGAGGTTGCACTTAAACCAACTGTTCCTGCATCACAACGATCTCTATCTGTAACTTTAGTGATATTTGGCAATGAATTCACGGTTATATTTTTTGTTGCAACTGCAGTACATCCATTTACTGTATATGCATAATTTAAATTAGTCGCTCCTTGTTTTAATGCTTTTATTTTTCCCTGACCATTTACTTTGAAAATTAAGGGATCTGAAGTAGACCAAACACCTCCATTTGAAGCGTTTGTATAATTTAAAGAATCTCCCAAACAAATACTATTTGCACCAAGTATAGGACTCACACTCGGAACTTCAAAAACATTCACATCAATTGTTTTTTGAACTGAACATCCATTTTCAACTACAAGATATTTGATGGTTGTAATACCTTTTTTTACTGGTGTTACAAGTCCACTATTAGAATTAACAGTAGCGATATCGGGCTTACTCGAACTCCATGTTCCTGTGGTATTTGTATTCGAAAAAGTAACGGTTGTACCCAAACACAAATTAGTCGTGCCATTTATTTGACCTACGTTAGGTAACGGTTTTATCGTGATTTTCAGTGAGTCAGAATTTGTACATATGCCATTATTTACAGTATAATAAATAGAGACCAATCCACTAGAAACACCAATTAACTGGCCTGTTTGTGAATTTATTGTTGCAATATTTGGATCGGTACTTGACCAATTCCCACCTAAAATGGTACTTGAAAAAAAAGTAGTATCTTCTTGACATATTAAAGTTGTTCCAGATAAAACACCTGTTTTGGGCAACGCAATCACATTCATCACTAAAGTATCTACGTTTGAACATTGACCATCGTTCTTTGAATAATAGACTTCAGTTTTACCTAGGATTAAACCAGAAATTTGAGCAATATTATTAAGCCCCGCAGAGTTTACAGTAGCAATTGAAGCATCCTTAACACTCCAATTCCCTCCGATTGTAGAATTCTGAAGGTTAATGGAATTATTAATGCATACAGTGTCTTTTCCAGTAGTTGAAAATGATTTAGTAAGAGAAGGTAATGCAGATACTGAAATTGTTTTTGTTTTTGTTGTAGAACAACCATTCACAGTAACCGTATAACTTATAACGGGATTTGGGGCTCCATCTATCAATCCCTTCACTGTTGCTACAGAACTACTCCCATTATCTAATTTTAAAGTAACAGATGCTTTTGATGGTAGACTACTCGTCCACGCTCCCCCTGAAGTTGCGCTAGATAAATCAATTGATGCATTTTTACATACTGAAGCATTGCCAGTAATTGCTTCAACAAAAGGTCGGCCAATAACTCTTATAGAATCTGTTTTTGCAGAACATGTTGAACTTGAACTTGAAAAAGTGAAAACTACTTTACCTGCTGATTTAGCAGTCACTAAGCCTGCCGGGCTTGTTACAGTAGCAACTGAAAGATCACTTGAAATCCAAGTACCTCCTGAAACTGGAGACAATTGAGATGTTTCATTAACGCACAAAGTTTTACTACCTGTAATTGAAACGTCAGGAAGCGCCTTTACAAGTAAACTTACTTTCAGTATAGAATCATGTTTAATGCCATCAGGATCTTGTGGACAAGTACCTGAAGCTGTAACATTAAAATTATAATTACCTGAAATAGAAGGTTTTCCAGAAATAGTAAATTGATTAGATCCTGCATCATAATTAGAAATTAATCCATTTGGAAGGGAAGCAACACTAATTAAGTCTGTAATCCCACCACCTTGATAAATAATGGAGGATATATTCTCACCTAAACATATTTTTTGACCATCTCCAGCCAATAAAGTTAGCTCATTTCCTATTACTGCAATCGTTTCATCTTCATTATCATATCCCGTTTTTGTATCAGTAGGAAGTGATGCTGACATTTTGTAAGTAAAAATTCCTAATTTTAAAAAATCAGCTTTTTGAGTAATAATAAAATCCTTAACAGATTTTTTTATCATGCTACCTGATGTTAATGTTGTATCAATAGATAAATACAAATTAGAATTTTGATCAAAAACATCTAAATGCAAATTCACCCCATTCAGTGAAACAGAAGTGTTAGCTTCATTAGAAATTCGCATTTCTAAGACAACATCTTTTTGCGGACAAATGCTTGTAATTGGTTTAATAATTGTCACTGCCTTAATCTGCCCGTAAGAGTTATACGAAACAAAAAAAGAAAAGATGATAAAAATAAAAGTGAAAATTTTTAATTTATTTTCTCCTAGTAAAAATCTTATCATAATATATAAATAATATAAAATTCAATCTAATAATATAACTATAGTATAAACGTAACGCAAAATAAAAAGTTGCTACAGCTTAGTTGTTTCGAATATCAAATATAAGGGCTTATTTCATAAACTGCAAATCCATGATTTTAGAAGAAATGCATTTGGTTTCATCTCTAATTACCTAATAGAATTTAAGTTAGTAAATTACTGAAACATTTTAGTGTTTTTATTTGTTGCAATACCACAAAAAAGGTATTTTTGTATCCGTAAATCCACCTTATTTATATTTAGTCTAAATAAAATTAGTTTATAAAAAATGATAGTAGTTACTGAAAATGCTAAAAAACAAGCATTGCGTTTAATGGAAGATGAAAACAAATCTGGATATTTCATTCGTGTTGGAGTGGAAGGCGGGGGTTGTTCTGGATTAATGTACCAACTAACATTTGACAATGTTGAGAAAGAAGATGATAAATCATTTGAAAACAATGGAATGAAAGTAGTTGTGGACAAAAAAAGTTATTTATACCTCCTAGGAACTACACTTGATTTTTCAGGTGGATTAAATGGCAAAGGATTTGTTTTTCAAAATCCAAATGCGGGAAGAACCTGCGGTTGTGGAGAAAGTTTCTCCGTTTAATTTAAAGCACGAATGGGATATACAGAAAATGAGTTAGCTCAAGATTTACAAAACCAAGAATACAAATTTGGTTTTACTACTAATATTGAATCAGATCAAGCACCTAAAGGCTTGAACGAATCAATTATACGATTTATTTCTGAAAAAAAAGAAGAGCCTGAATGGTTATTGCAATTTCGTTTGAACGCTTATAAAACTTGGCAAACACTGACAGAACCAACTTGGGCGCATGTTCACTATGAAAAACCAAATTTTCAAAACATTATATATTATTCTGCTCCTAAGCAGAAAAAAAAATATGAAAGTTGGGACGATGTGGAACCAGAAATGAAAGAAACCATGAAAAAACTGGGGATTTCAATGGATGAACAACAAAGATTAACAGGAACAAATATTGCTGTTGACTTTGTTATGGACTCAGTTTCAGTAGCAACATCATTCAAAGAAAAACTCGCAGAACTAGGAATTATTTTTTGTTCTTTTTCAGAAGCAGTGAAAGAACATCCCGAATTGGTTAAAAAATACATGGGGACTGTAGTTCCAACAACTGATAATTTTTATGCTGCACTCAATAGTGCTGTTTTTACAGATGGTTCTTTTTGCTACATTCCGAAAGGTATAAAATGTCCTATGGAACTCTCTACCTATTTCAGAATCAATGAAGGGGGGACAGGACAATTTGAGCGAACATTAGTGATTGCTGATCAAGGAGCTTTTGTCTCGTATTTAGAAGGCTGTACCGCACCACAAAGAGATGAAAATCAACTGCATGCTGCTGTAGTTGAATTAATCGCGTTGGATGACGCAGAAATCAAGTATTCTACTGTACAAAACTGGTATCCAGGAGATAAAGATGGTAAAGGTGGTATTTTTAATTTCGTTACAAAACGTGGACTTTGCGAGAAAAACGCGAAAATATCATGGACGCAGGTAGAAACTGGTTCTGCTGTAACGTGGAAATACCCCTCTTGTATTCTAAAAGGAGATTATTCAATAGGTGAATTCTACTCTGTTGCTGTAACGAATAATTACCAACAAGCTGATACAGGAACCAAAATGATTCACTTAGGTAAAAACACAAAAAGTACAATCATTTCTAAAGGGATATCCGCAGGAAAATCACATAATTCCTACAGAGGTTTAGTGCAAATTCATAAAAACGCGCACAATGCAAGAAATTTCTCACAATGTGATTCATTATTAATGTCTGATGAATGCGGTGCTCATACGTTCCCTTACATTGAATGTAAGAATAGCAGTGCAAAAATTGAACACGAAGCCACAACTTCTAAAATTGGTGAAGACCAAATTTTTTATTGTTTGCAAAGAGGAATCAGTGAAGAAAAAGCAATTAGTTTAATTGTTAATGGATACTGCAAAGAAGTACTAAATCAATTACCAATGGAATTTGCTGTTGAAGCTCAAAAACTACTTGCAATAAGTTTAGAAGGTTCGGTAGGATAAAAAATGAAATTATATCAATAATTAAGAGACCATGATAAAAATTAAAGATTTACACGCGTCCATTGACGGTAAAGAAATATTAAAAGGATTAAATTTAGAAGTTAAAGCAGGAGAAGTACATGCGATTATGGGTCCAAATGGGGCTGGTAAAAGCACATTAGCTTCTGTATTGGCTGGTAGAGAGGAGTATGAAATTACTGCAGGATCTGTAGATTTTGATGGAAAAGATTTACTTGAAATGTCTACTGAAGACAGAGCAAGAGAAGGATTGTTTCTTGCATTTCAATATCCTGTAGAAATTCCAGGAGTATCAAACATTAATTTTTTAAGAACTGCCCTAAATGAAATTAGAGAATATAAAGGGCAAGAACAAATTTCTGCAAAAGACTTTATGTCGATGGTTAGAGAAAAATCTAAAATTGTAGAATTAGATGCAAAACTAGCTTCTCGTTCAGTCAATGAGGGCTTTTCAGGTGGTGAGAAAAAAAGAAATGAAATTTTTCAAATGGCGATGTTGGATCCAAAATTATCAATTCTTGACGAAACTGATTCTGGATTAGATATTGATGCTCTGAGAATTGTAGCAAATGGTGTAAACACATTAAAATCAAACAATAACGCTACAATCGTTATTACCCATTACCAACGTTTACTCGATTACATTGTCCCTGATTTTGTTCATGTGTTGTACGATGGTCGTATTGTTAAAACCGGAACTAAAGAGTTAGCATTGGAATTGGAAGAAAAAGGATATGATTGGATTAAAGCTGAATTTGCATAAGTATGGAAACAACTATCACACCAGATATTAATCGAAGTAAATCATTAAGTGAGTTTATTCAAAAAGTTGAATTAACAAATTTCCAACCGTTATTTTCTGAAGAAAAACGAATTGATTCTCTAAATCTACTTAACCAACTTCAATTTCCTACATCCAAAGACGAAGCTTGGAAATACACACGCTTAGGAAAAATAAGTGGGGGAAACTATCACCTACAAGAAGGAACAAAAGAATCTATTATTTCTGAGTTGATTGAAAATTTAGAAGGAACTATTCTCGTTTTTGTGAATGGAAAATATGCCATAGAACTTTCAAAAATTCATCCTGAAGTTGGTGTTTCAATCAGTCCAATTCATAGAGTTGATAAAACATGGTTAGATGCAAATACATCGATAGGTAAAAATCAAGAAGAATTATTTCTTTTGTTAAATAATTATTTTGCTCAAGACGGAATTGCAATAGAAATTGAAAAAAATACGCAATCAAACCAAACGATACAAGTACTCAATTACATTACAGAAAAAAACGCACTTGTAGCAACTCGAAATGCAATTGTAATTAAGGAAGGAGCATCTATTGAATTAGTTATGAGTTATTATGCTGAAAACGAAACAAGCAGTTTTTCATCTCATTTTACTGAAATTACGATTGAAAATAATGCGAAATTAACACTGCATAAAATACAAAATGAACATTCAACTAATTTAACGATAGCTTCCGAAGAAATTAATCAAGGGAAAGATAGTAATGTTACTTTACACACCTACACCTTAAATGGCGGATTGGTGAGAAATAATGTTTACGCAAATGTAAATGGACAAAACTCTGAATCTAATCTTTACGGAATCTATTTATTGAATGAAAAACAACATGTTGACAACCATACTACAATCGACCATCAAGTAGCACATTGTCTATCAAATGAATTGTACAAAGGTGTACTTTCCGATCAATCCACCGGTGTATTTAATGGCAAAGTGTTTGTCAGAAAAGATGCTCAAAAAATTAATGCTTTTCAATCGAATGCCAATGTGTTGTTAAGTGATCTTGCAAGTATGAATTCTAAGCCAGAATTAGAAATTTATGCGGATGATGTTAAATGTTCACATGGTTCAACGACAGGACAAATCGACGAAGAAGCGTTGTTTTATTTACGTGCAAGGGGGATCTCCGAGAAAAATGCAAAACTCTTAATGATAGATGCATTTATTGGAGAAGTGATTGAAAAAAACACAAATGAACGTGTAAAAGAAAAAATTTACACCTTATTACAACAGAAACAGGATAAGTTATAATCCAACAATCGAGAAAATCAATAAAACCACAGAACATGTGGAGGTGAAAAATGGAAGAACGATTAGATAAATTACTTATTGAAAGAAAATTAATCTCTTCAAGAGTAGCAGCTGAAAAAATTATACTTAAAAGCGGGATATTGGTAAATGGAAAATTGATAACAAAACCCGGAAAAAAAATACCATTGGATGCAACAATTGAACTACTTGAAGAAGAAATCCCTTGGGTTTCAAGAGGGGCTTTAAAATTAGTAAAGGCTTTAGACTATTGGGGGATTCATATTGAAGATAAAACGGCTATCGATTTAGGGGCTTCTACTGGTGGATTTTCTGAAATATTGTTGAGTAAGAATTGTACTAGAGTGTATTGTGTAGATGAAGGGACGAATCAACTCCACCCTCGAATTAAAGAAAATCATAAAATTGTTGATTTACAACAAACCCATGTAAGAGAATTAACAAGCAATTTAATACCCGAACAAGTAGATTTGATAGTCATTGATGTTTCTTTCATTTCATTGGAAAAAGTATTACCGTTTTTACATCCATTCATAAAACCAAACGGGAAGGTAATTGCATTGGTAAAACCTCAATTTGAGGCCGGAAAAGAAAATGTTCCGAAAACAGGCATTATTAAAGATACCAAAATACACTTAGAGGTAGTAGAAAATGTAAAAAAGTATGCCTTAATGAGCAACTTCAACTACCTAGAACACATAGACTCACCGGAATTAGGGAGTGATGGAAATAAAGAATTTTTGATGTTACTTGAAAAATAATTAATTATGGAAAATAGCCTCCCAAGAAAATTCAATGTAAGAGAAATAAGAGAGGATTTTCCTGCACTCAGACAAACGGTCTATGGGAAAAATTTGATTTATTTTGATAACGGAGCGACATCACAAAAACCTCAAATGGTAATTGATGCCATCAATAAGTACTATTCAAAAGACAATGCAAATATTCATCGAGGTGTACATCATCTAAGCCAAAAAGCAACTACTGAATACGAAGCAGCACGAACAACCATTGCCAATTATTTAAATGCAGGAGCTGCGCACGAGATTATCTTTACAAAAGGCACGACAGATGGGATAAATCTTGTAGCTAGTTCATTTGGTACATTATTAAAGGCTGGAGATGAAATAATAATATCCGCGATGGAACACCACTCTAACATCGTTCCATGGCAAATGTTGTGTGAACGAGTTGGCTGTATATTGAAAGTAATTCCGATTTCAAAGAAAGGGGAATTACTTATTGAGGAATACGAAAAACTACTTAATAACAACACTAAATTAGTTTCTATAACCCACATTTCAAATACGTTAGGAACTATAAATCCTATAAAAAAAATAATTCAAAAAGCGCATGAAGTTGGTGCAAAAGTTCTAGTAGATGGAGCCCAAAGTATTCAACATACACGTGTGGATGTAAAAGAACTAGATTGTGATTTCTTCGTTTTTTCAGGGCATAAAGTATTTGGGCCAACAGGAATTGGTGTATTGTACGGTAAAGAAGCAATTCTAAATAAAATGCCACCTTACCAAGGAGGTGGAGATATGATTTTAAAAGTAACATTCGAACGCACTACCTACAATGAACTTCCATTCAAGTTTGAAGCAGGCACTCCACACATAGCTGGAGCGATTTGTTTAGGAAAAGCGTTTGAATACCTTCAACAATTTGATTTGAAGGATATTGAAAAACACGAACTCGAACTAGCTGATTATGCAAAAGACTTGTTACTAACTTTTGAAGGACTTCACCTTATTGGGGACGCAAAAAATAAAACAAGTGTGGTTTCGTTTATTGTAGATGGCATTCACCCGTTCGATTTAGGAACAATTTTAGACAAACAAGGAATTGCTGTAAGAACAGGTCACCATTGTACACAACCACTAATGGATTTTTATAAAATCCCTGGAACGGTAAGAGCTTCTTTTGCCTTTTACAATACAAAGGAAGAAATCGATGCATTTATAAAAGCCCTTGAAAAAGGAATTAGCATGTTAAAATAAAGCATATGACATTATCTGAAAAACAAAATGAAATCATCGAAGAATTTGCAGCCTTTGACGATTGGATGGATAAATACGAATACATTATTGAACTTGGTAAAGATTTACCTTCCATTGCACCTGAAAAAAAAACACCTGAAAGATTAATTGAAGGGTGTCAATCTCAGGTTTGGTTAGACGCTATTTTTGAAAATGGAACGATGCATTTTACTGCTGATTCAGATGCAATTATAACCAAGGGAATTATAGCGCTACTAATACAGGTTTTAAATAAAGAAACACCAGAAAACATTGCCACATCTGATTTGTTCTTCATTAACGAAATAGGATTGCACGAGCATTTGTCGCCTACACGATCTAACGGATTGGCAAGCATGGTTAAAAAAATGAAAATGGCCGCATTAACTTCGATAAATACTAAAGCATGATTTCCTCAAATTCAACCACTATGGAACTAGAAAATAAAATTGTAGACATGCTCAAAACAATCTTTGACCCAGAGATACCTGTCGATATTTATGAGCTGGGACTTATTTATGAAGTGAAGATTTCAAAAGAAAAAGAAGTTGAAATTGACATGACATTAACATCTCCAAACTGTCCGGTAGCAGAAACAATGCCAAAAGAAGTAGAAGAAAAAATTGCTGCAATTGAGGAGGTAACTTCATGCAAGGTGACGATTGTATTTGACCCTGCTTGGAGTAAAGACATGATGAGCGAAGAAGCAAAGTTAGAACTTGGATTTCTCTAATTAATTAATTAACTTAGGTAACAATAGTTCACATAAATTTATTCAAACGATAGAAGCTATGAGAAGAGTAGTAATAACAGGGATGGGTGCTTTAACTCCAATTGGGAATTCAGTAGAAGAATATTGGACGAATATGAAAAATGGGGTAAGCGGTGCAACTCCTATCACTAAGTTTGAAACTTCAAAATTTAAAACAACATTTGCATGTGAG